>CAZPHL010000063.1:0-14587 GCA_964586465.1 uncultured Sangeribacter sp. | reverse complement strand
AGTAGTCCGATAAATAAAAGAATAAGTAAGCTGAGCAATTTCTTATGGAATGTGCATTTTAAAACTTGGACTCTGTGACATTCAGTTGGCTTATTGATGTGATTGGGTCGGTTGGAAGATCTCATTTTTCTATATGCCATAAGTTATAATTTACAAATTTAGGATAAAAAGCCGGATGTTTTCGCCGCTTCCATGTTTGTAAGTTGTCAGTGGAACGTAGCCAAAATGGATTTGTTTTAAAACGTGTCAGTGCTCTTCTCTCATTCAGCGTTCTTCTCTTATAAGGGGTAGACCCGATTCGGTGAGAGTAAAGTTGATAAAGTCGTTCAAACGCTTTATCTGTTTTATCATGGGTTTCAGCTGCTTGAAGAAATCCTCTTTCTCAAATAGTGAGTCGGGCAATCTTTTGGTTACTCCAAATTCTCGTGGCCTTACATAATCAAGATATTCCCAATCGCGGCTGAAGCCTTTAGGAGCAGTCTTAAGCCAATCGTCTCCAACTACAGGGAAATATTTCTTGAATTCAGGCGACTCCACAATCGAGATATATTCTTCGATATTGTCTCTTATATCATTACGTATGGCTGTAAGAAGTTTGGTGGGTAACTGATAGTTTCCACCGCAGATAAGTGAATTATCCGGTTCAAGATGCAGATAGTAGCCCGACATCAATGATTTTTTACCATACGGCGGACATACAAAAAAACCGATGTGGGTCTTGTAAGGAGTTTTGTCATTTGAAAAACGAGTGTCTCTCATCAAACGGTAGACACATTTCTCAACAGGCACTCCGGTGGCGGCCGGATCGAAAACAGCGATCGTGTCAATAAACTTCTGTGCTATCTCATTGCGTAGAGTCATGACATTTTTATATTCTGCCTGATGTTCAGCCAGCCATTCACGGGTGTTGTTGTCTTTGAGTTCTGTCAGGAATTTAAAAATGGGATTGTTCATTTTTCTGTCAGCTGATAGGAGATATTTCTGCAAATCTACAGAAAAAAACCGACATCCGGAAAAGTTGTATCTTAAGATTTCTAAATAACTTCTAAATTCAATTTACGAACTGATTAAGCTTATAATGTGTTTTTTCATAGACTAAACTTATGAATCCATGAATAACACTGAAGACAATAATACCAAAATTGATAGAGGTGTGGAAAATGTCTCTGCCGATAGCGTCCCGGAAGAAAAAGTGATACGCGAACGGCTCTGGAATCGTAATTACTGTAAGGCGATGGTGGGTAACTTTATGCTTTTCTTCTCTTTCTATCTTCTCACCCCCTTGCTTCCTATATATCTTGATGCGCAGTTCAAGGCTGATAAAGATATCATGGGCCTTGTGTTGTCGGGTTACGTCGTTGCAGCGCTCCTCGTGCGTCCTTTCAGTGGATTTATTGTCGACACTTTTGACCGTAAGCGTGTATTAGCGCTATGTTTCTTTTTCTTCTTTATTCTTTTCTCCGGTTATATAGGAGCGGGTACTATACTTATGTTTGCAATTGTCCGTACGCTCCACGGATTGCCTTTCGGGGCCGTGACGGTGGCAAATTCAACTGTCGCCATAGATTCGCTTCCCTCCTCACGACGTAATGAAGGGATCGGTTTCTATGGATTGAGCAATAATCTCGCAATGGCTTTCGCCCCCTCCGTAGGTATATGGATTTATCAGGCTACAGATAACTTTACACTCCTTTTCTGGATTGCTTTGGTTACCGCTCTTATTGGCTTCCTGACAGTGTCGACTATCAAGACTAAAAAACGTGAGCCGGTAAGAGAGAAGAAACCTATGAGTCTTGACCGTTTTTTCCTTACGCGGGCTTGGTTGTTAGCCGTAAATATCATCTGTTTCGGTTTGTGCTGGGGTATCATGTCGAATTATGTTGCCATATACGGTGCGGAGGTTTTGGGAATAACTGACGGCACCGGGCTATTCTTCATGATTCTTTCCATAGGTCTGTTCGCCTCCCGCATTCAAGGTTCGAGAGCTCTTGCCAAAGGGAGGATACTTGAGAATGCCGCTGTTGGGGTGGTGTTGTCGCTGGGAGGCTTTATCCTCTTTGCCTGTGTCGAACATGGCTGGGCCTACTATATTTCAGCGGCCTTGATCGGACTCGGCAACGGACACATGTATCCCGCGTTCCTGAATATGTTTATCAAACTTGCACGAAGTGACCAGCGTGGTACGGCCAATTCATCCATTCTGACTTCATGGGATGTTGGTATGGGTCTTGGAATAATTGCCGGAGGTTTCCTGCTTGAATACGTGTCTTATTCGGCGGCTTTCTGGGGTGCAGCCATCATACAGGGTGTCGGGACAGTGATATTCTTCCTCTTCACACGTAGATTTTTTACTCAACGCCGGCTTGATGCTGCTAAAATTAACTGAACTACAAATCACGGAAGACTTCCTGTACGGAGGCCTTTCTTTTTTTATTTAAATTGTAGTCAAAAATTGATATTCAAATTATATTCAAACCGAGCTTTTATGCGATTCGATGTGGAAATTCCATGAAATTTGTGTAAATTTGTCTTTCAAACCTTAAAAAACAATATTATGCCTATCAATCTACAGAAAGGACAACGTGTCGACATCGGGCTTCAGAAAGTGTGTGTCGGCCTCGGGTGGGATGAGAACCATACCGGAGGATATGAATATGATCTGGATGCGTCAGCTTTCATGCTCGGTGATAATAAGAAGCTTCCGGAAGATGAATTTTTCGTATTCTATAATAATCTCGTGTCTGTCGATAAGGCAGTTGAGTCGTCGGGAGATGATCTTACGGGGGGTAATCGAGACGGTGGTGATGATAATGAAACTCTGACAGTCGACCTTGCAAAAGTTGATCCACGTATCAAGGAAATCCTGTTTACCGTCACTATCCATGAGGCGGAAAAACGTCGTCAGAATTTCGGTCAGGTCCATAACTCATATATCCGTATTTACAACGCTATTACCAATGAGGAAATTCTCCGCTATGACCTTGACGAAGATTTCTCAGTGGAGACAGCCGTGGAATTCGGACGTCTTTATAAACGTAACGGGGAATGGCGTTTCGAGGCACTCGGTAACGGATTTAAAGGTGGACTACAGTTTCTGGTTGACAAATATGTAAGCTGATGAAGGAATAAGCGGTAAGGTTGCAATGTTGCAGGCAAGATGGGGTAGGAATAGGGTTATTTCCTTTGTAATATTACAGAAATTATGTATGCCTGCCGAATTGACATTAACTTTGCGGTAACAAATTCAAAACATTATGATAAATCTCGAAAAAGGACAACGTGTCAATGTTGAGCTTCCGAAGTTCACTATCGGTCTCGGCTGGGACACCAACAATTCAAGTACAGGCACTGACTTTGATCTTGATGCCTCGGCGTTCATACTCGGCGATAACGGCAAGATTCTTGAAGACGAATATTTCGTGTTCTACAATAATCTCAAATCGCCTGACGGTGCGGTGGAGCACACCGGCGATAATCTCACCGGAGAAGGCGAGGGAGATGATGAGAGCATCAATATAGACCTTTCGCATATTGATCCGCGTGCCAAAGAGATATGTTTTGTGGTGACTATCCATAAGGCCGACGAGCGCCGTCAGAATTTCGGTCAGGTGCGTAACGCTTTTATCCGTATTTATAATTCCGCTACCGGCGAGGAGATTCTCCGCTACGACCTTGACGAGGATTTCTCAGTGGAGACAGCTGTGGAGTTCGGACGCCTCTATAAACGTAACGGCCAATGGAAGTTTGAGGCTATCGGCACCGGACAGAAGGCCGGACTTGCCGACTATCTCAACAAGTATAACTGATTTACAACTCTCTCCTCTTTAAATTTCTTATTTTAAATAAAACATAATTATGAGAAGACTCCCGGTTTATCTGCTTCTTGACACCTCCGGCTCAATGTACGGTGAGCCCATAGAGGCTGTAAAGAATGGTATGCAGGTTCTTATCTCGACTTTACGTCAGGATCCCTATGCGCTTGAGACAGCTTATCTCAGCGTCATAACTTTCGACAGTAGTGCCCGTCAGGCCAGTCCGCTTACCGAGCTGTCAGCTTTTCAGCAGCCTGAGCTTAAGGCAAACGGATGCACGGTGTTAGGCGAAGCTTTGGCTTTGCTTGCCCGTAAGGCTGACGAAGAGGTTACAAAAACCACTATGGAGAAGAAGGGCGACTGGAAACCGCTGGTATTCATTATGACAGACGGTGAGCCCACAGATGATATCAGCAAGGGATTGGCAGAGTTTAAGAAGCGCAAATGGGGTATGGTTGTGGCTTGTGCCGCAGGGGCACGTGCCAATACCGACATTCTAAAGAAAATCACAGAGAATGTCGTGTCGCTTGATACTGCTGACAACGCGACTATCAAGGCTTTCTTCAAATGGGTATCCGATTCGGTTAGTACCGGTAGTAAGAAAATAGATGAGACCGGAGCTGAACCCGGTTCAATAGGTGAGCTCCCGCCTCCTCCACCGGAAGTTAATATTGTAGTGTGATATGCGTAGACTTCCTGTATATCTTCTGATCGACACCTCGGGCTCAATGCGGGGAGAGCCGATCGAATCGGTCAAAGTGGGGCTTGAGGCTATGCTCTCAAGTCTCCGCCAAGACCCTTTTGCTCTTGAATCAGTCAATATAAGCATTATCACTTATGATAAGGAGGTGAAACAGATTCTTCCTCTCACGCCTCTGGATGAGCTGCAATTGCCGGAAATTACCACTCCTGAGAGTGGCCCGACCCATACGGGAGCGGCTTTGAAGCTTCTATGCGAGAAGATTGACAGGGAGGTGCACCTCAGTACGAAAGAGCAGAAAGGAGATTGGATGCCGCTTCTGTTTATTATGACCGATGGCAAGCCTTCTGACCTTCAGTTGTATAAGGAAATGATTCCAGAGGTTAAGAAACGTCATTTCGCAAGTATCATAGCTTGTGCGGCGGGTATGAGTGCCAAGACTGAACCTCTGAAACAACTCACCGATGAGGTATATTCTCTTGATACGGTCGATAGCACCGCATTCAAGAAATTCTTCAAATGGGTGTCTGATTCTATAGGGGTGGGCAACCGCAGTATAGGCGCTACGGATAATCTTGTGTTACCTCCGCCACCTCCTGAAGTGAATGTTATTATCTGAAGATTTATAATAATGAATGTCAAGCTTGTAGGACAATTTATCCAGTATCTTGAAGTCACCCTTATGTCGGGGGAGAATTTTTTCGCGGAAAAGGGTTCCGTCATTTACCTTGAGGCCGGAATTGAGAAAGACCGGAGTCTTAACGGTTCGGGCCTTGGCCGTCTTATAGGTGCGAAGCTTTCGGGCGAGAAGTTCTTTATATTGCGTCTCTATAATCCCACTAATATCCCGAGAAAAGTGGTTATAGGCAGCAGGTTCGGGTTGTTGCCGGTGAAGCTTAACGGCGAATCAATGATTTGTCACAGAGGAGCCTATGTCGGATCAAACAATCAGGTTGATATAACCGGCAAGTTGTCGATTACCGGATTAACCGGCGGCATGGGGTTCCTCTTGCAGAAGATTTCCGGCAACTCTACCGTATTCCTTGACACTAAAGGCACCCCCATTACTATCAATCTGCAATATGGCGAGACAATCGAGGTGGATGAGGATCATATCATAGCCCTCCATAATATCGCCGACCACCAGATGCAGTCAAATTGGTCGCTCGGTAATCTTCTCGGGGGTGAGGGCTTCAGCATGATGCGCATCACGGGACCCGGTACGGTGTATCTGTCACCAAGTAAGTGCGACGGGCAGCTACAGTTACCGATATGATCTCCAAGCGACATCAACCACTTAAACTTATCGATTAATCACAAAAAATCATACCAATTACTATGCGTAGACTTCCAATATACTTTCTTGTGGACATTTCCGAATCTATGGTGGGGCAGCCGATAGATGAGGTGCAGAAGGGTATGCGCACTATAGTGCAGAACCTGCGTGTCGACCCGTATGCTCTTGAAACGGTGTTTATCTCTATTATAGGTTTCGCAGGGAAGGCGGTGACTTTATCTCCCCTTACGGAACTATACAAGTTCTATCCACCGTTTTTCCCTATTGGGGGCGGTACATCTTTAGGTGCCGGTATGGAGGCATTGATGGATGATATAGACAAAAATGTGCAGAAAACCACGCGAGAGCTGAAAGGGGATTGGAAGCCGATAATATTCCTTTTTACCGACGGAAATCCGACTGATAATTACAGTAAGGCTTTCCGTCGCTGGAACAAAGACTATCGCCGTCATTGCAATCTTATCGCCATATCCATAGGTGACAATGTCAATGTGCTTACACTCGCACAACTGACAGATAATATCCTCTTGCTTAAGGAAACAGACGCTGAATCGTTCTCACAATTCTTCAAATGGATCACGGCTTCTATACAGACCACGAGCATGTCGGTAGGGGAGACCGCTACCGATGATGTCAAGTTAGCTCCTACTTCAGGGATCAATCTGGAGAAGGTGGAAGTGAAACCGGGCACAGAATATGGTGAAGTTGACGAGAATTTTGTGGTATTACACGGCCGTTGCGGCTCCACGGGCAACGATTACCTTGTAAAGTATGTCAGACGCATGCCCGGTGAGGGAGCTTCGTGGGGTGGATATCGTAGGAATTATCACCTTCTCGGAGCATATCCTGTTGACAAGAAATCCTATTCTGAATTATCGTCGGGAAACAAACCGAAAATCAATACGAATGAGATGGTAGGCGTGCCTACCTGTCCTTGCTGTGGCAACCAGATTGGAGTGGTGGTATGCGAATGTGGCGGTATTTCCTGTGCCGGAAACGACGGGACGTGTACATGTGGATGGTGTGGCTCCAAAGGTTGGTTGAGCGAATGTGGCGGCGAGGGTATGAATATCACTCGTGGATTGGGTTGATGAGTATAATATGGTCAATGACCGATTGAATAGCAATATCTATGTATAGAAAGAAAAAGCAGTCATCATATCACAGGGGGTCTGTGCCGGGTCTTAATGACACAGCCCGTATGCTTGACAAAGCCATGACTCAGGCCGGTGTACCTGCGGCCGATAAGGATGCTTTTCTCAGATGGACCGTAAACTCATTGTGGAACTCTTTCAAGGAAAACCGTATGAACCAACGTATTGTGATTGAAAACGAAATCAAGGCTCTGGGTATACGTCTGCCGAATGGAACTGTGAAGAAAGACTATGCCTTTTCAGTGTGTTTACCGGTAGAAAAAATCTCAAATATTGAATTGACAGGAGCTGAAGAGTTGGGTCTGAGCTGGGAGTATGATGGCGATAATTTATTCATGCTTTCGGGCCGTCCGGTAAAAGTGGGTGATTACGCTCTGAAGTTGAGCTACGACACTGTGCCGGGTGAACCACGGTCAGAATTGTCTCTACCCATAGCTTTTAATTCAAATCCGAGAGAGTTGTGGCGTAATATTCCTACGTCCAAGGATATAGAGTATTATAAGCCGGACTGTGCCACTGAATATGTAAAGGTGGTAAGTGATAGTGAGGGAGATAAGAAAAAAGATATAGTGGCAGCCAGCCAGCGGGGACGCAGCCATGCACACGAAGGTAAACCCCGTGATGACCATTTCTCCCTTTTTCATTGTCCGGCTTCAGATTGGTACATCATGGCTGTAGCCGATGGCGCCGGTTCAGCGAGATTCTCACGGGAGGGATCCAAAATAGCCTGTGATGCCGTGGTGGCGCATTGTCGCGAACGCTTGCTCGACAATCCGGTATTGGAGACTGCTATAAAAGCTTGGCATGCCGATCAGGGAAATGTGGAGAAACGTACGGCTCTTACGCGCCAGGTGATTGACATAATCTATAACGGGGCCTTGAAAGCACATGCCGCCGTAAAACAGGAGGCGGAAAACAGGGAATCGGTCAAGAGAGATGGCACACGTCTCAAAGACTATGCCACCACGCTTATGTTTGTAGTGTGCAAGAAATTTGATTTCGGGTGGTTCCTCTCTTCATTCTGGGTGGGTGACGGAGCTATGTGCCTGTATGATGCCAAAAATAAGACAGCCAAATTGTTGGGTAAACCCGATGAGGGAGAATTCTCCGGTCAGACGCGGTTTCTTACCATGCCTGAGATTTTCCGGGATCCTGACGTGGCCTCCAAACGGCTCCGTATGGCTGTTGTGCCTGATTTCACAGCTCTCTTCCTTATGACAGACGGTGTTTCCGATCCTATGTTTGAGACAGACAAGAATCTGAACGATTATGCCAAGTGGGAAGAGTTTTACAATAAGATCAAGACAGGTTTCCCGGAAGATGAAATCGGAGGAGTGGATCTTTCCGATGATAATGAGGAAGCCGCGCCGCAACTGTTGAAATGGCTTGATTTCTGGAGCCCGGGTAATCATGACGACCGTACGTTAGCTATTCTTTGTTAACAGGTATTTCCGTTGAAAATGCTTTAAAATAATATTTATGGCAAAGACTATAAAACTGACTGCTACAGATGGCACTCCTGTTGAGTTTGTCGATGAAATAATAGGCAGCGGAGCGATGAAGGATGTTTACTTCAGCCCTGACAAGAGTTATGTCGTGGGCTTCTACAAACAGCCTCAGGACGCCAACGCAAAGGACCGCCTGCAGAATATAGTCGGTAAATATCGGGAGCGTATCTTCGGGCAGATAGGAGGCGACTATTGGGAGAACCTCTTCTGCTGGCCTACAAAGCTTGTGGAATGGAACGGTAAGTTGGGAATTGTCTGCCCTACTTATCAAAAACAGTTCTTCTTTAAAGACGGCATGTTCAAGGGGAAGGAGAAGGAGGGTAAATGGTTCGCTTCTGCCAAACTGCGCAACAAGTTCCTGACTCCGGCCCAGAAAGGCACATGGCTGACACATTACCACATGTGTCTTCAGATAGCACGTGCGGTCAGGCGTCTCCATGCCGCAGGTCTTGCCCATTCCGATCTTTCCTATAAGAACGTACTTGTAGATCCGGAGAGCGGAAGAGCGGCAGTGATCGACTGTGATGGTCTTGTGGTGCCCGGCAAATATCCACCTGACGTCGTAGGCACTCCCGATTTCATAGCCCCGGAGGTGCTTCAGACCCGTTCCCTGAAACTTGATGACAAACAAAAGAAACTCCCCAGCATCCTGACCGACCGCCACGCCCTGGCAGTGTTGATATACATGTATCTGCTCAATCGTCATCCGTTGAGGGGTGGTAAGGTCAACGATCTTGATCCGGCCAAGGATGAGGAATTATCAATGGGGGAGAAGGCTCTTTTTGTAGAGCATCCCACTGATAAGAGCAATCGTCCGAAACCGGCCAATATGTCGCCTTCGGAACTTCCGCAGGGAGATGTGGATAAACGGCCTTATACCATTTGCGGGCCTTATTTGAAGGAGTTGTTTGACCGGGCTTTCATCGATGGTCTTCATGACCCCTCCAAGCGACCCACGGCTGATGAATGGGAGCTGGCGCTTGTAAAGACTACCGATCTCATGCAGCCCTGTAGCAATCCGTCGTGTGAGGCCCACTGGTTTGTTTTCGATAACACGACAAAGCCTAAATGTCCTTTCTGCGGTACGGAATACCGTGGTCAGCTGCCGGTACTGAACCTTTACTATTCACCGTCTCACGGTAAGTTCCTGCCGGAAAATTACCGACTGATGGTCTATGACAAACAGTCACTCTACATGTGGCATGTCAACCGTTTCATCACTCCCAACGAACGTACGAAACCGGAAGATAAGAAACCGGTAGGCGACTTCCACTTCCATAATGGCAAATGGATTCTCATCAACCGTCGTCTTCCTGATATGTGGGATGTGACGGAACAGCCCAAACGTCAGATCAAAATAGGAGAATATGTGGAACTTACCGAAGGACGGAAAATACTTCTTTCCGGAGGAGACGGAGGCCGGTTGATAGTAGTGCAATTAGTCAGCAATTGAACTGAATATAAAGGTCATGGAAGTGGCGACAGTTCCATGGCCTTGAGGTATTTAAAAAATAATCCAAAATAATAAATTTCAAATGTCAGAACAACATCATTACACCGGCTTGACCGACGCGGAAGTGTTGAAAAGCCGTGAACAGCATGGGGTCAACATATTGACTCCTCCTGAGAAGGATTCGTTGTGGAAGCGCTTCTTTGAAAAATTCAGCGATCCTCTCATCATTATCCTTATGATTGCAGGTGCGCTCTCTATCGGTATATCCTGTTATGAGTATTGGGGTCTTCACAAAGGAGCCGGGGTTTTCTTTGAGCCTATCGGTATCTTCATTGCTATTCTTTTGGCTACAGGTTTAGCTTTTATATTTGAGCTAAAGGCCGATAAAGAATTCGCGCTGCTTAATCAGGTAAACGATGACGAGCCTGTGCAGGTCATCCGCAACGGCAATGCCATGCAGGTGCCGAAAAAAGACGTTGTGGTGGGTGATATCGTCATCCTTAATACCGGTGAGGAGGTTCCTGCCGACGGTGAACTGTTGGAGGCGGTTTCCCTGAATATAGATGAGTCAACCCTTACAGGTGAACCGGTAGCTCATAAGACTACAGATCCGGCACAGTTCGACAAGGAGTCTACTTTCCCCTCCAATCATGCCATGCGTGGCACGAAGGTAATGGAGGGACACGGTGTGATGAAAGTGTTTGCCGTAGGTGATAAGACTGAGAATGGCAAGGTATTTGAAGCCGCTCAGATCGACGACAGTGTGAAGACGCCCCTTAATGAACAGCTTGATGGCCTCGGTGACCTCATCACTAAGATTTCATACGCTTTTGCCGCACTGATAGTGGTAGGTCGTATAATCATGTACTTCATCAATTCGCCATTTGAATGGATAGATTTTATAGCTTATCTGCTCCAGACACTCATGATTGCCGTCACATTGGTAGTGGTGGCTGTGCCTGAAGGTCTGCCGATGGCTGTGACGCTCTCTTTGGCATACTCCATGCGCCGGATGCTCAAGACCAATAATCTTGTGCGTAAGATGCATGCTTGTGAGACTATGGGAGCTACAACCGTGATCTGCACTGATAAGACCGGTACGCTTACCCAGAATCAGATGCAGATTTATAAGACCAACTTCTTTGGTAATCCGTCTGATGAGGTGCTCTATGAGGGCATCGCCGTAAACTCTACAGCCCAGCTCGATCTGTCGGGAGATAAACCACAGGTGCTCGGCAACCCGACGGAGGGTGCACTTCTGCTATGGCTCCGCGAACGTGGTGCCGACTACGTTAAACTCCGTGAACAGGTTGGTCGTCTGGAAGAGCTTCCGTTCACCACAGAGCGTAAGTATATGGCCTCCGTGGTGAAATCTTCCACAGGTAAGAATATCCTTTACGTGAAGGGTGCGCCGGAAATCATATTCGGAATGTGTAAGAATACAGCCGGTGTAACAAAGAAAGAGATAGATGCACAGCTTCTTGAATATCAGAATATGGCTATGCGTACTCTCGGATTCGCTTATCAGGAAGTGAAAGATGGCGATGTCACTATAAAGGATGGTAAGGTGGCTGCGGAAAACCTTACCTTCTTAGGTATAGTGGCTATTTCCGACCCTGTGCGCGGTGATGTGCCCGCGGCCGTAAGAGAAGTGCTTGATGCCGGAATTAAAGTTAAAATTGTCACCGGTGATACTCCGGGCACAGCTAAGGAGATAGGCCGTCAGGTAGGTATATGGAACGATATTGTAGATAGTGACCGCAATATTATCACAGGTGTTGAATTTGAGGCTCTCTCTGATGATGAGCTTAAGAAACGTGTGGGCGACTTCAAGATTATCGCCCGTGCGCGTCCTATGGATAAGAAACGTCTTGTAGAGGCTCTGCAAAGCAATAATGAGGTCGTGGCGGTTACCGGTGACGGCACTAATGATGCTCCGGCCTTAAAGGCGGCTCATGTGGGTCTGTCTATGGGTGATGGAACTTCAGTGGCTAAGGAAGCATCCGACATCACTATTGTTGACAATTCCTTCTCCTCTATCGGTCGTGCCGTGATGTGGGGCCGTTCACTTTTCCAGAATATTCAGCGTTTTATCCTCTTCCAGATGACAGTGAACGTGGCTGCATGTTTTATTGTGCTTGCCGGTGCGTTTATGGGTACTGAATCTCCTCTGACAGTTACCCAGATGCTTTGGGTGAACCTTATCATGGATACTTTTGCGGCTATGGCTCTTGCATCTCTTCCACCTTCGGCATCTGTTATGAAAGATAAACCGCGTTCCCGCGAGGCATTTATCATCAATAAACCGATGTGGCAGTCTATCGTCGGTGTCGGTGGTATTTTCTTCCTGCTACTTTTAGGAGTGCTTTATATCTTCGAACACTACAGTGTGGAATCAATGACTCAGATCTTCTCTTTCATTCCCCAGACTGTCAGTGCTGATTATGCCTCTCTGACACCATACGAGCTGTCAATGTTCTTCACCTTGTTTGTATTCCTTCAGTTCTGGAATATGTTTAATGCCCGTGCATTCGAGACAGGCAAATCAGCGTTCCATTTCAAGAATTGCGGAGGTTTTGTACTCATTGCTTTCCTGATTCTTGGAGGCCAGATTCTTATTGTCACTTTCGGTGGACAGTTCTTCAATGTCACTCCACTGCGTATTACTGACTGGTTGATAATCATCGGTGCCACTTCATTTGTGCTTTGGATCGGTGAATTGATCCGTCTCTTCAAGAAGTAATATCTGACGTCAATTCATAAAAAAAGACACGTTTATACTATGGCTATAGAGCCGGTATAAACGTGTCTTTTTTTATCAATCTGAATCTTTAATGTCACCTCCTATATGCAAGAAGAGGTGTGGAGTTACAGATAAAGATTTATTTCAGTTAGCGGGGTTGATGGCGCTATTGAAAACTTCAAGCACCTCTTCATCGCTATGGCTACGGGCAATAATATTACCGTCAGGTCCGATCAGAACCAGAGTCGGGATACTCTTTACAGCGTAAATGTCGGTGGGGACTCTCTGTGCATCAAGAATAATATCCCAGGGGAGGGGATTCTTCTTAAGCCAAGCTTCTGTCTCGTTAAGAGGTTCCCATACCGCTACACCCACGATGTTCAGGCCTTTCGCATGCAGTTCATCATAATTTTTCTTTAGTCCGGCAATGGCACGTATGCAAGGTCCGCACCAGCTTGCCCAGAAATCCACGAGAGTGTATTGGCCGGGTTTTACATAGTCGCTAAGTTTTACCGATTTCCCGTTGCTTTCAATAGTGAAGTCGGTGTAAGGCTGACCTACTGAAGTAGCTTTCAATTTTGCCACATCTCCCAAAATCTGCTTAACACGTTTTGTATCGGCAAAGTGAGGGGCTTTTGCGATAATAGAATCAGCATCCTCAAGATTGGTATTAGCTAAATAAGTTACAATATAGAAACCGAATGCATTGTCAACATTGTTGTCTATGGCATCACTCTTGATCTTATTGATGAGGTTGTTTACTGAATCTGCGTATGCCTTATACTCAGGAGCGTCTTTTTCAGGGGCGTTTACTGCGTTATAGACTGCATTTATAGAATCATTGTAGGCTACAAATTTTTTATCCGATTCGCTTGAGCCTTTTTTCTCAGTGAAGTCATAGGTATTTTCTCCTGCCTGAGGGAATAGATATGACTGTCTTTTCCCATCATGATACAGCACGGCTACGGGAGCAGTTGAACTGTTGACGGTGAAAACAGCTTTTCCCTCGAGAATCATTACGCTGTCAATTACTGATTCGGGCCCTGGAGTGGTACCTGCAAGAGCGTCGTAATCGTAGAGATAGAGATAAGAGCTGTCTTGCCCCTCGATATTATTCACTGTAAGGGTGTAGTCGAAAGGCTCAAACAGGCTTTCACCCGGAGCTTTTTCCTTCTTGTTGCCGGCGCAAGAGGCCAACAGAAGTCCGCATACTGATAATGCGGCGAGTTTAGATGCTTTCATGATTATTTGAGATAAAAAATATGATACAGTATTATTTGAGATAAGAATTTTGATAAAGCCGATTCTTGGAAAGTATTACAAAACCATGTACACTCGTTCGGCCAAAGACTCTTATTTAACTGAGTCCGTTGCCGAGTTTGATGATATCAACCATAACCGGCTTTAATCCGCTTATGAAACATTCCACGGCAATCACCATGAGGATAAGCCCCATCAGACGCATCATTACGTTGTTACCGGTCTCACCTATGATGGGTACAAGTTTTGTGGAGAAACGCAATATCACATAGGTGAGCAGATATATTAGGGCTATACTGACAATCAGAGTGATTTTCATTGACCAGGTATTGGCATTTTCCATTAGGACAATACCGTTGGCTATAGCACCCGGTCCACAGAGCATCGGAATCGAGAGGGGAGTAATGGAGATATCATCTGCATACACTTTCATCTCTTCGTCGCTCAGCTTTGTATTGGAATATTTGGCCTGAAGCATATCGAACCCAATCTTCAGGATTATAAAGCCGGCAGCAATTCGGAAACCGTTGGCGGAAATGCCGAAAAGAGTGAAGAGCACCTGACCCCCGATCGTGAAAAGAATCAGGATTATGAAAGATATAATGGTTGCCCTACGTACGATTCTGGCACGCTGGTCGTTGTCGAGACCCTTTGTCATCG
>CAZPHL010000062.1:0-14676 GCA_964586465.1 uncultured Sangeribacter sp. | reverse complement strand
AATCGTCGGTTGCAACCGACGATTTAGAGTCTATGAAAGACCAGCCTTCATAGAACAATCGCATTTCTTTTAGCTGAGTCTTTCCGTATCCTCTGAGTCCAGGTAGAAGCTTCCTAAGCCTTTCGCTGATAGCCTCCAATGCCCCAGTTCCCCATACTCCGTTTCTGGTGTTTAAAGATACATATTTCCCAATGGCATAATATGTGAGCAGTTGCACACGATTGACACCCTTTGCCGCTTCATATTGTCCTTTCAGAATAGCATTCTTGATGGTTTCAGCTGCATGGTTGTATATCTTTGTTATATCGAAGTTCTGTTCCATATGCAAATTTACTGATTATTTGCTCATTGAAAAGGCATAAACTGTAACCTCTCCAAAGTGCACAACGACTCGCCACTCGGGGTTTTGAATACCAAATATACGGGGTGCTTGCCTTTAAGCTTGCTTACTGCGCTCACATCTGCTTTCATCTTCATGGGTTTGATAGGATCGGCTGCCTTTATCTCAATTTCTCCTACCGGTGTGGGATCCCCTTTCCAGGGAGCCTCAGTGTAAATCGTGATTGTTCCGTCCACACCCGCAGGTATAAGATCAAGAGCCAGTTCCACCTTCTCTGCACCGTTGAGCTTGTCAAAGTTGAAGTACTTGTAACCTACGATGCTCCCGTCAGTATTGTTGATCACGGGATTGATGTTGAAATCGGGATGATAGGGCTCCGACATGGCGTGATCATCGTAATAAACCGGCAGGAAGTGTGAACCACTGTAATGCAGGCGTGGATAAGTTTGATAGGCACCGTCTTTACCTGTGAAATGAGAGGCTATGGCTGCCGGATATAATTTGAGTGGATTCAGACCATCTTTCTCAAATCCTTCGGAAGTATATTCCGCTTCTGAAATCGTCACTTTTCCACCTTTACCCTTCTCAACATTTACCTCTATAGGAGCTACCATCGCCTGTCGGGAATACTCGTCGGTCCCCGTCTGCCGATGATAAAACACCCACCATTGGTCACCAATCTTCAGAATTGAGCCATGAGTGTTGCCATTGGGCGTAGCTGTATAGATTGGCTTCCCTTCAGCATCCGTGTCGCGTCCCCGACCGTCTATGATCGTGCCACCGTAGGTCCACGGACCGAGCGGATTGTCACTGTAAGCATACGCAAGTGTAAAGTTTGTCTGCGGAAGACCCCATTCGCCGGGTTTAGTCATACGGGAGTAAATCAACACATATTTGTCTTCAATCTTGCGTATCGAGGAGGCTTCAAAGAAACGGAAATCGTTTCCATCGCCATCCTCGAAGCCACCTATCATCCGTTCTTTAACCTCCGTACCGGGTTTTACAGTAGCCATTGTTCCGGAATCAAGTTCTGCTCCATGACTTGTGCCGAATCCCCAATAGCCGTACACACGTCCGTCATCGTCTACGAACACCGCAGGATCAAATCCCAATATACCGTCACAGACATCAGGATTATTACTATCCCAGTTGATAACCTCAAACGGTCCGTCGGGTCGCTTTGACTTTGCCACCTGTCCATTCCTGCCTCCTCTCTGGTTATTTGGATAAAGATAATATTCCTTTGTTCCGTCGGGAAGTGTCTTTACGGCGATATCCGGTGCGAACAGCACATCCGCCGGTTGGGAATTATTATTGCCGTCTTTGTCGCTCTTGAAGATAATGCCATCATAGCGCCAATTGTTAAGCGAATCAGGATCTGCCGACCATACGACAAGATCTATGCCGCAATACATGTGACGAAGCATATCATGGCTACCATAGATATATACCCTTTGTTTACCGGGATTATCGGGATCCTCGAATAAATATGGTTCTCCATCAGGAATATGCTCCCATAAAGGTAAATATGGATTCATCGCCCCGGCGGTCATGGCCATACCCATCATTATTACCGGAATAATTTTTCTCATATAATGTATTATTTTATAAGGTTACTTATGAATATCCTAAAACAAGCTGTTGCCTGCGACGGACTTAAATGTTGAAGCATTTACAACAATTCCCAAGTTTATAACCCGGTGATATTTTTTTCAAGCCACCTCTGGTATGAATTATTCACGAAAATTACAGAATTCCTATAACTGACAAATATGCTTTAAAATATCGGTCCGGATTCAATTTACAAAATTAATAAGAATCGTTAAAAATCAATTGCCGCAATTCATTATTTTAGCTGTCGTCTACCTATTTTTCGGATTATTATATTTAACTTTCCTTTTAAGAGAAATATGGTTGTTCTTTATAGTGTAGAATCTAACTTTTTTTCTTAAATTTGTAGACACTCTCATTAATTCAGTCAGAAATCATAGTACCATTTTGACGATACATAGTCTCAATAATTAGAGAGGCTTAATTATTAACCTATTAATACTTTTCTATTATGACGAAACGAATATCTTATTCCGGGATTACTCTTCTTATATCTGTTTGCCTCATGTTGTTGTCCGGATGTAGCAATTCAGATGACGTCACTCCGCCGGCATCACCCACTGCTGTTTCAAGCAAATTCTTTGCTGACAATCTTACTCTCACAATCGATGGTGAAAGCGTCCCGGGTAACCGGACAGGAATCTTAGCTTTTAAAAACAATGCCATTCCTGATTCTGCCGCCTATACTTATGATATGCTCCTTTCGGTTGACAACCTTTACGACCTTGGTTTCATAAATGCCCCCTACGGTATAATCCAAAAGGATCGCCCTGTGCTAAACCTCACTACTAAGGAATTGCCGGTAACAGTCTCCGGTGACGCTGACAATCTTACTATAGAGGGAGATGTATCTACTCAGGGAATGCGATACATTATTACGGGTAAGATTGAAAATCTCTCTTCTGAATCTGAACGCCACATGTATCTCAACATCGATAAGCAGCTTGCAGAAGATGTCGATATTGCAGGAACTTATGAGATACAGTTTGACCAGACCTCTCTCGTCACCCAGGTGAATGCGTGTAGTATTTATAAAACAGTCGATGTGTTCAACACAACCCTGAATTACATGGATTGTGCCCCTGAATTCAGAAACAGAGCTAACAAAGCGTTCGTAGAGAACTCAGGATATGAGGGCGCCAGAATTACCCTGTATCCTGACTGTAAGATGGAGGTTTATTTCAAAGACGCGAATACCAAGGAATATGTCAAAGCAGAAGGTGAGTTCAGTTATATTGTCCAGGAGGGCTATATAATCTTTATCTGCGATTATTCTCTTGCCTTTCAGATAAAGGAATGGAGACAACTTACCGATAATCCATTAGAGGACCTCTTCTCCGAAAAGCTATATGGATATTCAATCGGTGATAAATATTACTCAGTATATGCTCTGGATAGTCTTTGGAAGGGCGAATATCTGGCCTTCCGCCATCTCAACGAGATAACTTATCTACAGTCCTGGACTGCGGCGCCCGGAGCGAATGAGATTTCCGATATGTTCAAAGCTCATGAATTTCTAACCAGGTGTGTTGAGTCGCCATATTATTGCAACTACCGTATACTGGCACGCTGCATCAATGACGACACGAACTAAATAGTAAATTATTTCCATACATCCTCCATGATTACAGACAGGGTTACCTTTTGGTGACCCTGTCAACTTTCACGGGGTAATTATAGCAACGACCCTTTACGAATAAACTACTCTACGAATAAAAGTCCCGAAAGACTACATAATGTGATTTAAATATCAAATTATTTTGCAGAATGAAATTAAATTTCTAATTTTGCAAACAAATAGTTGAAGATATTAAATAGTCACAAATTTTATGTGCGGAATAGTTGCGGTCTTTGAGACCAAAGGAGCAGGTCACGACCTGCGCAAGGATGTTCTGAAAATGTCTAAGAAAATACGTCATCGCGGTCCTGACTGGTCGGGAATATATTGTGGTGACAATGCGGTGCTGGCGCATGAACGCCTGTCGATTGTCGATCCGGAATCGGGCAGTCAGCCGCTGACCACGCGCGACGGCAAAGTTATTCTTGCCGCTAACGGTGAAATTTACAATCATCGCGAAATCCGTGAACGCCTGAAGAATTATGACTTCATGACCGGTAGCGATTGTGAGGTGATTCTTGCCCTTTATCGTGAAAAGGGCCCCGAATTCCTTGAAGAATTGAACGGCATTTTCGCCTTCGCCCTTTACGATGAGGAAAACGATTTTTATATGGTGGCCCGTGACCCTATAGGTGTCATTCCTTTATATATGGGTACAGATCCTCAAGGGCACAAGTACTTTGCATCAGAATTGAAAGCCCTCGAGGGCACATGCGATGTTATCGAACCGTTCCTTCCCGGTCACGTATATGACAGTAAAACGGGCGAGATGAGACGCTGGTATAAACGCGACTGGGAGGAATATGACGCCGTGAAAGATAATGAAACTTCAATCCCACAGTTGCGCGAAGCGCTTGAGGCGGCTGTAAAACGTCAGCTCATGAGTGACGTGCCATACGGAGTGTTGCTGTCCGGAGGTCTCGATTCGTCGGTCATTTCTGCCATAGCTGCCAAATATGCCGCCCGCCGCATCGAGAGCGATGACAGTCAGGCTGCCTGGTGGCCGCGACTTCACTCTTTCGCTGTCGGATTGAAAGGTGCCCCCGATCTTAAGGCTGCACGTCGCATGGCTGAACACATAGGCACTGTCCACCACGAAATTAACTATACTGTACAGGAGGGTCTGGATGCCATTCGCGATGTGATATACTTTATCGAGACTTATGATGTAACCACTGTACGTGCCTCCACACCGATGTACCTTCTGGCACGTGTCATCAAGTCAATGGGCATAAAGATGGTATTATCCGGTGAAGGTGCTGATGAGATATTCGGTGGTTATCTGTATTTCCATAAGGCTCCGGATGCAAAGGCTTTCCACGAAGAGACTGTGCGCAAACTCTCGAAACTTCATCTCTATGATTGTCTACGTGCCAACAAATCACTCTGCGCATGGGGTGTGGAGGGACGCGTCCCGTTCCTTGACAAGGAATTTCTTGATGTAGCCATGCGTCTTAATCCCGCTGACAAAATGGCTCGTAACGGACGTATGGAGAAATGGGTGTTGCGTAAGGCATTTGAGGATATGATTCCTGCCGAGATCGCATGGCGTCAGAAAGAACAATTCTCCGACGGTGTTGGCTACTCTTGGATCGATTCCTTAAAAGCTATAGCTGAAAGTCAGGTTACCGATGAAATGATGCGCAACGCTGCACGTCGGTTCCCGGTAAACACTCCTATGAACAAGGAGGAATACTGTTATCGCTCGATATTCGAGGAACACTTCCCGAGCGCCACTGCCGCAGCTTGCGTGCCGTCGGTTCCATCAGTGGCCTGCAGTACGGCTGAGGCCTTGGCCTGGGACGAATCATTCCGTAACCTTAACGATCCTTCAGGGCGTGCTGTAAGCGGTGTGCACAGCCACGCCTATACCGAGCCTGTAGAAACACTTGCCGAATGACAGACTCTGTCATTCGGCAAGTGGCTAAGGAAATAGTACGAATCTATCAGACTATCTTGAAAAGTAAAGTATTCTGATAAGCGATTGCCTTGTTTCTCGCGAAGAATACAAGACCGGTTTTTGGAGAACGTATGTCGCATACAATAGTGCCCTTCAGTGGATGCATTATCCGTGCGACTACTTCTCCTTTTTTTACGACTTTTCCGGGCCCCGTGAGATTGATAAGAATCCCTGCATGAGGCGCGAGTACCACTGCAGCTTCCTCCTCATTGATGATATGACATTCCCGGTTTTCTTCTATGCCGTCATCTGAAAGAGATTCATCCGTAACGATGCCATGTTCGGCAGAGGGATGTATAGCCTTAATCATACCTTGGGCTCTCATGTAACGGAAAAGCGATTTGATGACGATATCAGCAGCCTCAAAATCAATAGAATCTGTCGTGCCGGCATAAATTGAATAGGCATTCGTGTTCCATATCTGCCAATTATAATTCAGCAACACAGTGTCAAAAGGGAGAGGATTTCTGATGGTCACGTATGGCAATCCGAATTTTTTTGCCTCGTCAAGCAATAAATCGGTCGTACAGGTGCGTATAATGCTCACATGTGGCAGAAAATCTCCCGGAAGATAATATGAAGCCAACTGCACCCCATGACTGAAATGCTGGATATATTCAAAAAGAGCTGCTGCAATCCTTTGGGTTGTCTCCCCCTGGTCATAACCGGGAAACATTCTGTTGATGTCCGTACCGTCAAGAGCCCAGAATCTTTTCTCTATATTCATAGAGAAGGGATTGACCGATGGAATCACACTGATACATACACCCGGGGTTATCATGTCATCAGCTTCGGCCTTACTCAGCAGATCTACCATTCTGGCAGCTATATATTGCTGCTGTAGTTCATCGCCACGCATAGCCCCCACAATAGCCAGTTCAGGCTCCCCGTCACCGAAAGAAAAAGCCCGTATCCGGAAATCATCACGGTAAGGAGATTGGAGAGTAAAGATGGTATGCTGTCTCATTCAATTATTTTTCTTTGGATTGTATCGATAAATAGATTTCGTTCGAAAGTGTGAATTAAGTTTGGTTCTTTCCGCCTACGTGCGGTGGATTCTGGCGAGAAGCGACCCTTCATACGTAACAGGGTAGGCACGTATTGTAAATAATATACCCTTATGCGGCGCCCGCACATCTTCTACCACCTCTCCTCTCAATGGGTCAATGATCTGTCCGATAAGCGTACCGGCTTCCACCTCCGAGAGGCGGTCATTGTGAATGGTGGTGATGAAGATACCCGAATGTCCCGCATTGAGAAAATCCACACAGTCACCCCGGCTTATGACGGGTTCCGGAAGCGACGAGCTATCCACCTCTCCGCTCCACATTCCCATACTGTGGAGCAGATTCATTATGCCTTTGAAGAGCTGATGACACAGAGAGTGGTTTATCCTCATTCCCACGCCCATCTCTGCCACAAGCACAGGCGTATTCACCGCATTGAGAGAATGAGCGAGCGTACTCTCCAAGACTGTAGCCGCCTGATGTACCCAGATAAGGTCGACACCAAGTTTCTTGGCATAAGGTAGAAGCACTTCTGCCGTATCCTCGCTTATCCTCACTTGGGGAAGTTCTCTCAGAAACATGTTGCTTGAATGTACATCCACAACCATATCGGCCCCCCGTATGTCAGAAAAAATATCATAGGCCACTTTCTCTATCATGGATCCTTTAGGATTACCGGGAAAGATCCTGTTCATATCAAGATCGAATGCCGGCACTCCCCGTTGTATGGAATCAATTCCGAGTGGATTCAAGGCAGGATATATGTCAATGACACCATTAAGCTTACTACCTTCCCTGCGTATAAGATCACCTAAGAGATAAGCCACATACTGGCCTTCGAGTTCATCACCGTGAGTACCTGTCACAAGACAGAAACGCTTATTCGACTTTCCATGTCGAAAGTGATTCTTCCTTATTCTGAACTGTTCATCGACCGGCATTTCAAGGGTCGTGACATTCTGTATCATATCTTTTCCAATTTACATTCCACATCCATACTCTCTGTTGTCAGACTGAAAAAATGGCCACGTACAGTGGCACAGTCCGAGGCATCCCTGCCATGAGAGATTTTCATATATCCTTGTTCCGGTCGTCGGTCATGTGTGGGGTCGAAAGGAAGCCAAAGACAGCCATCTGACACCTCCACCCAAGCATGCGTCTGACCTTCACCCTCTATTAGACCTGCCACATATCTTGAAGCTATACCGAGCTTTCTGCATACAGCTATCATTATATGTGCCATATCCTGACATACTCCCTTTCTCTTTTTCCAGCTGGTCAATGCCGAGTCTCTCCAGTCGGTTGCTCCCGGCACATATTCTATGAGCTCATGAGTTCTTGACATTATATGGGAAGCAGTGTCAAACACCCCTCTTCCGGCCACCGGATTTCCATAAAACTTCATCATTTCTTCACAGCTACCCGTAAGCGCGGTAGCGATAGTATATATAGGGGCAGGAGTGCCAAACTCCCTGTAGGAGTCTGTCTGCGTTACGATGCCACTGCTCTTGATAGTAAAAGAGTCATGTGGCTCAATAATCTCCCCCCATTGCAGGCCGTTGCCCTGAGAATCTGTCGACATGTGGATGTTTACTACAGGAGACAATTCAAGACAGACTGAGTCCGGTCGTTGCCAGCTGCATGCCATGGGCAAATAACGCAAACGGAAAGAATGTCTTTCCACGGGGGGATAATATCTGAATACTGTGCTATAGGAGTATCTGTAACGTATGTTCATACCTTGACCATTAAGCCTATCGCCTCAAGAAGTGCAGATTTATAGGCCCTGTCGTGTCGCGCGTATTCTTCATCATTTCTCAACATACTGTCAACCCGCTTCACTTGGTCCATATCGAAGAGATCAATGTCACTTACAAAATAATTGCCGAGTTGTTCCCACACCTCTTTCAGACGATAAAGTTTGTAATCATAACGGGCATCCATATCCAATTGTTCTACATACTTCCCTATCATCAGAAGATTCCGCTTCCGGCCATGGACCCTTTCCAAGACAGATCCCCAGAAAGCAAGAAGATAATCGGTGATCGGCTGCAAATCGGTGATGTTCTCATCCTTCCTTTCGGAACAATAATTTATTATGTTATGACACAGTTCTATATAACTGAATGACTCAGTATAGATTTCCGGCCGAAGCAATATGGCATTATCCATCATCCGGTCTATTATACTTTTCAACGAAGCCGGATTTGAAGAGTCATAGAGATGATGCATCATCTCACGGCTCGTAGTGAAACGCACTCCCTGAGAGTAATGAAGGAGGCTGAGCAGATTGCTTTCCGGAAGCACTTCTACGGGGACATCAAGCACCTCGTCATAGGCACGACGCATCAAATGAAGTAAAAGATAACCGCGCTCCACATAGCGACCGAGCCAAAAAAGACAGTTAGATTTATTAGCTGAAAGTATCATTTCTTATTTATTTAAAACCCATGTATCCTTGAATCCACCTCCTTGTGAGGAGTTTACTACGAACGAACCGGCATCACGCGAAAAACGGGTAAGACCGCACGGCCACACTTCCGTATCCTTACCGGTGATGACGAAGGCTCTGAGATCGCATTTACGAGGGACTTTCTCACCGGTCTTCTCATCAATTATATCGAGATCAACGAAATCGATCACCTCTTGTGCTATCCAACGCCGCGGTTCTTTCTCTATGAGTTCTTTCATTTCAGCCACTCTCTCCGCACTCATGTCTTTTCCGAACATCACGCCATAGCCTCCGGCTTCCGCAACATCTTTTATAACCAGATTTTCAAGATGATCCATAATATATTTATAATCATCGGCGAAAAACGGAAGATAGGTGGGCGCATTCTGCAGAATGGGCTTTTCATTCAGATAATATTCCACCATCTTCGGAACGAAATAATATATGCCCTTGTCGTCTGCCACTCCGTTGCCGATAGCGTTTATCACAGCCACATCTCCGTTCCTATATACCTCCATCAGATTGGGGATGCCAAGCAACGAGGTTGGTTCAAAAGCTATAGGGTCAAGATACTCGTCACTCACCCTACGGTAGATAGCCCCGACTCGCTCCTTCTCTTTTCCGAATCCAAGATACCAGCATTTACCGTCTTCAACCGCTATCTCCCCGGGGAAAGCGAGCACTGCCCCCGTCTTCTCCGCCAGATAACTATGTTCAAAGAAGGCGGAATTATAGCGACCCGGTGTAAATATCACATTTAATCCCCTGCCTTCATTCACATAATCCATCATATTGCGAAGCATGTCTCCGTAATTACTGTTGTCCATGACGCCATGTTTCCTGAAAACATCAGGTGAGGCTTTACGGGTCACCTTCCGGGCTATCATCGGATAACTCGCTCCGGAAGGAATCCTGAGATTATCTTCAAGCACAAGCCATCTTCCGTCCTTGGCTTGCACAAGGTCAATGCCGGCTATATGTGCATAAATATCCTTCGCAGGGGTAATACCATCACATTCCGGCATATAACCGCTGCTGCCGAAGATAAATTCACCGGGGATAACGCCATCGGCCACAATCCGTTTGTCGTGATAAATGTCATACAGAAACAAGTTGAGAGCCTTCACTCTCTGTTCCAGACCTTTCGAAAGCATTTGCCATTCATCATGCGGTATTTGTCGCGGAATCGCATCAAAAGGGAATAACTGTTCGTGGAAAACTCCATTCTTATACACACCGAACCTGACGCCAAAACGCGACATCCACGAGTTTACTGCTTCTCGAGAGCTAATTATCGACTCCATTACTGTAGATTTTTAAATATTTACACAGGCTTAAGTGAGGTGGCTGCCCCAACTTTCACAATATAAATACACGGGTTATATTAAGAATGATGCAAAATTAACAATTTGTTATAATAATTCCAAATATTATAGCAATATTCCGTTAATATTTTTATTATTCCTGACAACTGCAATAACAACCACTTGAAGAAAACAAAATGTCTCCCCATTATCTCCATTGACTATTATTATATTCAGAGTTTAAACACATATAATAATACTTGCTAATTGCAATTATTTGTATTAACTTTGTTAGCACTTATACTTCTTCTGAAAAAGAAGGCATGAAGTCATATTTTAATAAGTAAAATACGACATAAGATAAAGACATTCATTTTTACAAATGCTTTTAGCAAATCAAGCATTTGTCTATTAATAATTGAAGAATATGGGGCTTTGGAGTTTTTGGCTTATTTTAGCGATAGGTTTCCTTATAATAGAAGTATTGAGTATGTCTACCACCTGCCTTTATATAGGCCTTGGGGCGCTCGCCGCCATGATATGTGCTTTTTTAGGCGGAGAATGGATAGCTACTATATTGACTTTCGTAATCGCTACTGCCCTGCTCTATCTTGTCACTTACAGATGGCACAAGAAACTTATCACCTATCTTCATAAAGGAGTACCCGAGGTACCCACGGGTATGGATGCTCTTATCGGTCGCACGGGCACAGTCATCTCCTCTCCCGACAGCCTCCGGATGCGTATCGACGGCGACGTGTGGCAGGTGCGTCCATCTAACAGTGCTGTCACCCTGAGACCGGGTGACCGTGTTCGCGTAGTGGGATACGATTCCATCATCCTCACGGTTGAGCTTTTGGCTGATTCTCCGGTTGCCGCCGGCAACACCTGATTAGTTACCGAAAGGTCTGAAAATCTTATTTCTCCACAATACATACTTCTTAATATTATGGAAACAATTATTATCGCAGGAGTGATCCTCATATTCGCCATTATCATAATAATGGCCGGAGTCAAGGTAGTGCCTCAGTCAGAAACAAAAGTTGTGGAACGTCTCGGGAAATTCCATGCCGTGCTCCAACCGGGTCTTAATTTCATTATTCCGTTTATCGACAAACCGAAAGTTATCTACACACGTCGTGTTGAAACAGGCGGAGCCTTCGGACGTAGCGGCATACGGGTCTCCACCACCTCTGTGATAGATCTTCGTGAACAAGTCTATGACTTTCCCTCACAACAGGTCATCACACGTGACAACGTGACCACAGAAATCAACGCTCTCCTCTATTTCCAGATTGTTGATCCCAAGAAATCAGTATATGAGATCGACAACCTGCCCAATGCAATAGAGAAACTCACGCAGACATCCTTGCGTAACGTGATTGGTGAACTCGAGCTCGACGAGACCCTTACATCAAGGGATACGATCAATGCGAAGTTACAGGCTATACTTGATGAGGCCACCAACAAATGGGGTGTAAAGGTTAACCGGGTTGAGCTACAAGACATCACACCTCCCGAAAGTGTGAGGGTAGCTATGGAAAAGCAGATGCAGGCTGAGCGCAACCGGCGTGCTGAGATACTCAATGCCGAAGGCGAGAAACAGTCGCTTATCCTGCGTTCGGAAGGTCAGAAGATGTCGCAAATCAATAAGGCGGAGGCAGAAAAACAGGCTGCTATCCTGAAGGCCGAGGGTGAAGCCAGAGCTCAGGTGCTCCGCGCTCAAGCTGAGGCTGACGCGATACGAAACGTGGCCGATGCCGTATCACAGTCACAAACCGATCCTGCCGCTTATCTGCTTGCCCAGAAATACATTGAGACCCTCAAAAGCATGACCGAGGGAGAAGGCAACAAGACAGTATACATTCCTTACGAAGCTACCTCCGTGCTCTCCTCCCTCGGGTCAGTAAAACAATTGTTCAAAGACAATTGATGTAGTTAGTTTACAAATGATGCCAGTCTGGTGAAGAAAGAGGGATCCTCTCCTGTGGTGAGATCCACAAGTTTACCTTCCGGATTCACAATCGCTTTCGTAGGGAAGCCCTGAATATTATAAGCCTCATAGAGCTCTCTGTTATTCCCGTTATAGACATTAAGCCACGGAAGCTGATGCTCTTTTACGCCGGCTCGCCAATCAGCTTCCGACTCATTGCAGTCAATGCCGATAACCACAATCTTATCTCCATATTTGGCATAGGCTTCTTTCAAAGCAGGGAAACCTTTGATGCACCATCCACACCAGCTTCCCCAGAAGTCAAGCACCACCCACTTTCCACGGAAATCTGACAGGCTTACCATCTTGCCATCAAGATCCGGAAGCGTGAAATTGGGTGCGCTTATTGTGCCGGAAGCCACTTCTGCTTTTCGGGCATTCTCCTCTGCCCTCTCTTTCTGCATCTCTTCTGCCTGACGGTTATAAAGCTCGGCATAAGGCATCAGAATGGATTTTTTCGCTTCAGCAGTCATATCGTCATAAGCCTGCTTGAAATCATCGCCACTCAGATCTAATATCGCAAACGGCACAGCCGGACTCTTGGGATTATCGGCTACAAACTTTTTTATCGCTGCATCATAACGGTCCATTATCGCTTTCACCTGAGTTTCCGTTACATTCTCGTTATTGTTAACCAAGGTAAGATACTCCTGTTGTATCGGACCGGTGATAGATGACAGAGTGGTCAAGTCCTCCATAAGTTTCGTCCCCTTGACTTTATAATCCAACGGGTCAAATTGATTGATCGTCACCTCAAGTTTATCACCCGGAGCAGCATAGAAATCCGGTTCTGCAGTAGTCACCAGCGGTGAGTCGATGTTATAACGCGCCGCCCCCGAGCCATCAAGCTTCATTTTTGCAATACCGTTTTTCACTTCGAGCGTGTCATATATCACCTTAAGATCTTCCTGCTTCTTGGCATTGAAGATATTGTCTATGGTAACGTGACTCACAACCAAAGTCTCTTCATCGTAGTCTTTTGGCAATTGGATTGTTACATCCCCGTCATTGTTTGAGCAGGAAGCCATCAACAGACCCGTCACTGCTAAAAAAAACATTCTTTTCATTATCTATTATGCATTATTAAGTTTATTCACACTCAATCTTTCCTCTGATCACCCATCTGTAGATTCACGCGGCTGCCCCGGCATTTCCACCACTCTTTTTAAGTTTTTTATTCGTAATGGCACAGACACAGGAGTCAGACCATACGTTCTCAGCCGTCTCTATCATATCTATGATAGTGTATATTGGAAGAATGATACCCATAATACTCACGTTCGCTCCGATGCCCGACATAAGGGAAAGAGTAAGAAAATAACACCCCATAGGCACACCGGCATTACCCACTGCTGAAATTACAGAAATGAACAACCACACGATCATAGTGCCTATGCCCAGCGACATACCGTTATTCTGCATCACAAATAAAGATGTGGCCAGAATGAAAGCCGCACAACCGTTCATATTTACCGTCGTGCAAATCGGCAACACAAAGCGAGACACCTTAGGATCAACCCCTATCCTTTCCTCTGCACTCTGCATCGTGACCGGAAGCGTGGCGGCCGAACTCTTGGTAAAGAGTGCCATAAGCACCGCCGGCATCATGCCACTCATTGTCTTTATAGGATTTAGCCCTGACACCAACAGGAACAGTGGCAATACGATAAAGAATTGCGTGCAGTTACCTGCTATAATGACTGCAACATACTTTCCGAGAGAATCGAACATCATGCCCGCACCGACTTCTGCCACGAGTTGCTCCGCAAAAGCCACTATTCCGAGCGGCAGCACTGCGATAAGCCACCGTATTAAAGTAAAGAGAATCTCCTGAAGACCTGTCAAACCGTTTATTATCACTTCTTTCGGCTTTGACTCAGGCATGCGCGACAATGCTATACCTACTGCGAAACAAAGAAGTAAAAGTGCGAGCACATTGCCGTCGAGCAAGGGTTTCACTATATTGTCAGGTATCACTGAAAGTATATGATCGGCATAAGAAAATTCCACCTTGTCACCTACCGCTTCCTCTGCTCTTATGGCGGAGGGCGGAAGATTATCAGGCGCAATCAAGAGATAATAGACCAGAGCCACGGCGGAAGCGGCCAAAGTGGTCAGAAGTGTATAGGTCAAAGTCGTGCGGAACATCTTTCCCATCTCCTTACCGCCTCCTAATGATGCGAGAGTGGTTATCACTGCCAGCACGATCGTGGGCACGGCCAACAGACGGAAAAGACGGGTATAGACAGTGGCGATAAAATTCATGATTGTGTTGATAGCGTCTATTTTAAACAGACCGATCACCACACCCACTGCCAAAGCGCCCAGCCAGATAAAAATTTGTGCCTTTTTCATGAGTTATATGCAATATGGATTATCTCTGTTAGTTTA
>CAZPHL010000061.1:0-14748 GCA_964586465.1 uncultured Sangeribacter sp. | reverse complement strand
TCAAAATAGACCATAATCTATTGACATCACCTGAAATTCTGTGCGACGGTTTATCTGATCGGCAGCTTCCTGATCTTCGGGTGACAGTGTCTCGATATATTCCTCGGTGAGCACCGTCCCCTCCGGAAATTGCGGATATTCCCTGTGGATGCGTTTGGTGACTGTCTTTGGCACCTTCTCTCCATAACCCTTGGGACTGAGCCGCTCGGATTCTATACCCGCCGATATCAGATAGTCGATCACGCTCTTTGCACGGCGCTCCGACAATTTCTCGTTATATTCGTCGCTCCCCTTCCGGTCGGTATGCGCTCCCAACTCTATCGTAATGTGGGGATTGTCGATCAACATCCGGGCCATCTCATCAAGCGCTTCTCTCGACTCGGGTCGTAAGGTCGCCTTGTCGAAATCATAGAAGATATTCTCCACCACCTGAGGTTTGTTGATAGCGGTAAGGATGAAATCTACCTCATAATCAGCATCGGCATCGGCTGAATCACTTTCAAATTCCTCTTTCTTGTTGAGGTAGCCTTTCGCTCCGGCCTGCATGACATATTTCACACCTCTGTCGAGTTTAAAACGGAACGATCCGTCATCACGGGCAACTTCCTTCTGATAACTGCCGTCATTCCCCACGATGCGTATCACCGCATTCGCCACAGGTTCCTCATCTTTGTCAAGCACCCAACCTGAGATGGTGATGTTCAGCTCGGGAAGATTGAAGGAGTAGATGTGGTCATAACCACGGGCATCTCCCCTGTTGGAACTGAAAAATCCCGACTCCCCCTCACCGAATGTTATTCCGAAATCATCTCCTTTACTGTTGAGGGGCTGACCCATGTTCTCTACACTCCAGTAATCGCCGGTAGTGTTCAAACGTGCCCGGAACAGATCGAGTCCTCCGAAACCGGGATGACCGTCTGAAGAGAAATAAAACAATGAGTCAGTGCGTGAGTAGGGAAACATCTCGTTGCCGGAGGTGTTGATTTGCGGACCCATATTTTCAGGATAGCTTCCACGTTCGTTCAGATTGATGCGCCATATATCCAAACCGCCGTATCCCCCGGGCATATCGGAAGTGAAGTATAGATAACGGCCATCGGGTGAAACCGCCGGGTGTCCTACAGCCGACAGGGTGTCTGACGTGATTTCTAATTTCTGTGGTGTGCTCCACGTGGCATCGCTTCGTCGTGAAGTGTAGATCTCAACCGTTGTGTCTGAAGTGGGCGAACGTCGTGCCCTCGTCAGATACATCGTCTGTCCGTCGGGCGAAAAACTGATGATGCCCTCATCGGCGTCAGAATTCACATCACCCTCTACCGGCTCGGGTCGCTGCCACTCACCCCTTTCATTCTTTTTGGAATACCATATATCTCCCTTTTTCATACCGGTGATCTCTGACTTGGCCTCTCCCGTGGCTGTCTCGTTGGTTGTAGTGAAGAAGAGTTGATCGTAGGTCTTGTCAAGAAACATGGGGGCGAAATCGGCTCGCTTGGTATTGAAGAGCTTGGCATTTTTTACCACATAACGGGTCTTGGTGGAGGCTCCCGACGAGATCGCCATTCTGCAACCCTTCACTCCCTCTGTGGCAAGTTTGTTATCGGGTTGAAAGGCCAGATATTTTTCGTAGGCTTCGATGGCCTGAGGATATTTACCCTCTCCCTGCAATGCCTGACCCAAATAAAGATACACCGTAGAATCGGGATAGGCATTCTTTATGGCTTTCTGATAGGAGGCCGCCGCTTTAGCCGACATGTTGAGCTTTGACTGACATAGCCCCATCTTATAGGCTACATCGGCAAGCAATGCTTTGTCTTTGCTTCTGTTTCGGGCATTGTATATCTTACTGTAGATTTTCTGGGCGTCAAAATATTCACCACGCTCGAAGGCGGCGTCTGCATCGGAGAGTTTGGCCGTTTTGCAGGAGACGAAACCTAAAGAAACGGTCAAGATAAGCAGGGAATAAAAAAAGCCATGATTTCTCATGGCTTTATAACGTAATTCCCGCTGTTCTTATTTCGTAAACAGGGATTATTCCGCACTGTCAGATTATTTCCGCACTGTCGGATTATTTCTGCACAGGCTTGATCTCTTTGATGGCGCGGCGTATGCGGGCTATCACCTCTTCTTTGGGCATCAGCTCTGTAATGTCAAACATGTGCGGACCTCTGCACGCACCCACTACGGCCAGACGGAAGGCGTTCATCACGTTGCCGAGATGATAACCCTTTTCGGCAATCCAGTCGAGCACGATCTTCTCGGCATTCGCTGAGGTCATGTCGTCAATACCCTCGAGCACTCCGATAAGCTCCTCCATTATAGCCGGTGTCTCGGCGCTCCAGCGTTTCTTGACATCTTTCTCCGCGTATGTCTCAGGCGCACGGAAGAAGAAATCTCCCTGGGTCCAGAGATCGGGTATGAGATCGGCGCGTCCCTTGACCATGCCTACTGCCTTAGCCACATAAGCCGGATCTGCATCGGTGATGCCATGCTCCGCAAGCACAGGCTTGAAAAGTTCTGCCAAAACTGCATCCTCTGTCTTGCCGAGATACTCGTGATTGAACCATATTCCCTTCTTGTAATCAAACTTGGCACCACTCTTGGAACAATGCTCGAATGAGAATTTCTTTATCAGCTCATCCATGCTCATGAGTTCGCTGTCATCACCGGGATTCCATCCTAACAATGCCAGGAAGTTGACCACTGCCTCAGGCAAATAGCCTTTCTCTCGATAGCCCGAAGAAACTTCTCCGCTCTTGGGATCATGCCATTCAAGCGGGAAGACAGGGAAACCGAGTTTATCACCGTCGCGCTTCGACAGTTTGCCGTTGCCTACCGGCTTGAGGAGAAGAGGAAGATGCACAAACTGTGGCATAGTGTCGCTCCAGCCGAATGCCTCGTAGAGAAGCACATGCAACGGAGCCGAAGGCAACCATTCCTCTCCGCGTATCACATGACTCACCTCCATCAGATGATCATCTACTATATTGGCAAGATGATATGTGGGAAGTTCATCCGCGCTCTTGTAAAGCACTTTGTCGTCAAGGATATTGCTGTTGATAACCACCTCTCCGCGAATCAGGTCGTTGACTTTCACATCGCGGTCAGGGTCTATCTTGAAGCGTACCACATATTGTTTACCTTCCGCTATAAGACGGTCAACCTCCTCCTTAGGCATCGTCAATGAATTGCGCATCGACCCGCGTGTGGAGGCATCATATTGGAAATTGGGCACGCGCTGACGGGCCTCTTCGAGCTCTTCGGGTGTATCAAAAGCTATGTACGCTTTGTCGGCATCGAGAAGACGCTTTACATATTCTTTATAAATCTCTCGGCGTTCACTCTGTTTGTATGGGCCGTAGGCGCCACCCTCGCGCACTCCTTCATCAAAATGAATGCCGAGCCAGTGGAGGGAATCAGCTATGTAATCCTCTGCACCGGGCACAAAACGACGGCTGTCGGTATCCTCTATTCTTAAAATCATGTCGCCGTTGTTCTGACGGGCGAAAATATAATTATACAAGGCCGTGCGCACACCGCCGATATGGAGCGGCCCCGTTGGCGACGGAGCGAATCTCACTCTAACTTTACGTTCCATTATGTTATATCTCTTTTCTCTATTTCAGTTTATATTTTCCTTTCCAAGGTATCACTATCTCCGGTTTCAGAAATAGCCGCGCAATATTCCAATCATCCACATTCATGTATTCTCCTGAAGTGAGTCGCCCGGTCAGGTTGTCGCTGCCGGAAGCAGCCGAATACTCCACTGTCGGAAACGGAATCATCTCGCGAAGCTCTTTCATTGAAGTGGCCGACCCTTTGGGAATATCGAAAAAGGCCTTCAGATCGGGTTCTGTAAAATAAAGTGAAGCATCCACAGGATTCAACTCCCGGTCGTAGAACTCTATCATGCTGTCACGTGCCTGACCTTCCCCTCCTACAGTGTAGATAGTCATCACTACCGGCTCTTTCTTTCCGGGAAGAAGTTTTATCTCGAGTGTGCTCACCGGCGTGATATTCAATTTCAGATAATCGGGTGCCACATCCACAAGCCATGACTCGCCGTTCATGGCATTCTTGGCTTTATATACACTGTCGGCATCCCAATAATCAAGCATATCGAGCCGTGTGGTCTGCTTGAGGAGCTCGAGCGACGGCGCCTGTAGCCGCTCGAATACGTTGCGTGCCGTCAAAGCGGAATCGCCCGGCTTCTCCTGAGCGGAAACCGGGACGATCGAAAATATCATCAGAGCGAGCATACCGGCCATCCGGCACAACGCTCCGTTAACATCAGATAAAAAATTCATCTCTTAGAATCATTTCTTTTTATAAAATATCTCATAACTTCCGTTATAGTCGGGCTTTTTGCTCCCTTTCTTCGACTTGGAATCTTTTTTTGACTTCGATTCCTTGCCTGCCTTAGAGGATTTAGCCGATTTCGTCTCCTTACCCGATTTTGCGGATTTGGATGATTTCACATATTCCTCTTTCTCCGATTTACGACGGCGTTTTTCCCGGCGATCTTTAGCATCTCGAGCATAATCTCTGTCGGTAGCTATCTCAGGACGGATGGTGGTGCCGTAAAAATCTACGTTGCGAAGCGCGTCAAGCACCCTGTGGGCGTCACCCTTGCGCACATCGAAAAGTGTGTATTCGGGCATGAGGTCGATTCGACCTATATCGGGTTTGGAGCCTGCCACGTTCTTATTGACAAGTTCCATGAGGTTGCCGGGGAAGAAGCCCTGGGCCTTACCTACATTTATCATCAGTCGCTCGAAACCATCCTGGGCACTCCTCCTGTCTTTATCGCGATCTTTCTCTCTGCGACTCTCTTTGCGATCTTTAGCAGGCTCTTTGGCAGGTGCGTTCAGATCGATATCGGGCATGTGCTGATAGTACGCGAGCAGACGGTTGAATTCAAGCGACAGAACGCGCTTGAGAAGATCCTCCTCTGAAAGCCATTCAAGTTTCTTGCGCACACCGGGCAGATATTTGTTGATCTCGCTTTCATTTACCTGAACACGCTCCAGACGGTCGGCAAGATTGTAAAGCTGTTTCTCAATGATATGCTCCGGTGTCGGCACTTTCTTATATTCGAATGTCTTTCCGATGCGCTTCTCTATCTCGCGCAGCTTGCTCTTCTCTCTCGAGTGGATTATGGCTACTGATACACCTGTCTTGTGGGCACGTCCCGTACGACCCGAACGGTGAGTGTAGACGGCCGCATCGTCCGGCAGACCGTAGTTGATCACATGGGTAAGGTCATCCACGTCAAGACCACGGGCAGCCACGTCTGTCGCTACAAGAAGCTGGGTGACGTGATCACGAAATTTCTTCATGGCCAAGTCTCTCTGGGCCTGTGAAAGATCTCCGTGCAGACAGTCGGCGTTGTAGCCGTCGTTGATGAGTTTGTCGGCTATCTCCTGAGTCTCCTTACGGGTGCGGCAGAAAATGATGCCGTAGATATCGGGATTGTTGTCGGCGATACGTTTTAGCGCGAGGTATTTATCGTGAGCCTTAACCATGTAATAAATGTGGCGCACATTCTTCGAACCTTCATTTCGGTTGCCGGCTACAAATTCCACGGGATCATGCATGAATTCTTTCGCTATGCCCGCTATCTCTTTTGGCATGGTGGCGGAGAACATCAGCATCTTCCTCTCCTCCGGAACGTGTGAAAGTATTTCTTTTATATCATCGAGGAAGCCCATGTTGAGCATCTCGTCTGCCTCGTCAAGAATCACTGTATGCACATCCTGTAGCTTGACCTCACCGCGCTTGATAAGGTCGATCAGACGACCCGGAGTGGCTACTATCACCTGCACGCCGTTGCGCAGCGATCGTATCTGGCTGTCGATACTTGAACCGCCGTAAACCGGCAGAATCTTAAGGTCGGGTATGTATTTAGAGAAGTCGGCAAGGTCACCGGCTATCTGTAGACAAAGTTCACGGGTAGGCGCTATAATCAGAGCCTGGGGCACTCTCTTCTCCGGATTGATACGCTGAAGCACCGGCAGACCGAAGGCCGCTGTCTTTCCTGTGCCGGTCTGCGCAAGACCCACAACGTCGCCGTCCTTTTCAAGCAGATGAGGAATCACCATCTCCTGAATCGGCATGGGATGCACGAACCCCATCTCCTCTATTGCCTTAAGCAGACGTGGTTCAACTCCTAAATCTTCAAAGGTGGTCCCCTCTTTCGCCGGAGTTTCCTCTACCACGGTCTCCTCAGCCGGGCTCTCCGTAATCACGGTCTCTTCTACAGGCATAGGTGGCATCTCTGATTCAATTCCGTTTTTTTCTATATTATCTTTATTTTCATCCATAATGGTTACTGGTATTTTTTGAGTCATATACATTATAGTGGGCATCGGAAGAGACACTCCACATTATATATAACGCCAATAACCCCTATTGTTTCCTACAATGTATGGTTTTATTATGCAAATTTACTAATTTATTTCTATATATAATTTGCATATCCCCCTATTTTATACTAACTTCGTAATTTGGTAATGATAAATGACCGCATAGCGACTTCTTGTCTTACATCGGCCATTTCTTCAATTTCTTACACTAACTTAGCCTATTTTAATGAAACGTAATTTTTATCTGTCTCTGATTCTGCCGGCTTTGCTCCTCTCGGGAGCCGACGCCCTCGCATGCACGAATCTTATTGCCGGACCTAAAGCTACCACCGACGGTTCGGTGATGGTGACTTACGCCGCCGATTCTCATAATCTTTACGGTATGTTGACTCATACCCCGGCTGCCGACCATAAACCGGGTAGCCTGAGAAAAGTGGTGGAATGGGACACCGGTAAACCTCTCGGATCTATCCCGCAGGTGCCTCACACATATAATGTAGTCGGGAATATCAACGAGCATCAGGTCGCTATCGGCGAAAGCACTTGGGGTGGCCATCCCGAACTCGTGGACACAACCGGAAATTCTATCATCGACTACGGTTCTCTCATTCAGATCGCCCTCGAACGTTCCAAGACAGCACGTGAAGCAATCGACGTGATGACTGATCTCGTGGACAAATATGGTTATGCCAGTAGCGGTGAATCTTTCTCTATCGCCGACAAAAATGAGGTGTGGGTGATGGAGATGATTGGCAAAGGTGCCGAAAAAGGTGCGGTGTGGATTGCTGTCCGTATCCCTGACGATGCCATCTCGGGACATGCCAATGAACCACGTATCCGAAAAGTGGATTTGAAAGATAAAAATAACGTGCGTTATAGCAAAGACCTTATCCCTTTTGCACGTAAACGCGGATATTTCAATGGCAAGGACGAGGATTTCTCTTTTGCCGACGCTTTTGAGAATCATACCAAGGACACCCGACGTGGATGTGATGCACGTGTGTGGACATATTTCCGCCGGTTCCAACCTGAGGCTGACAAGTATTTCGCTTGGTGTAATGCCGATTCTGACGAACCCATGCCTCTGTATATCGTGCCGGAACGGAAAGTCAGCCTTAAGGAGATGCAGGAGAGTATGCGCGACCATTTTGAGGGAACTCCTTTTGAAATGACAAGCGATGTTGGCGCCGGACCCAACCATGTCCCCTATCGCTGGCGCCCGATGGATTATGAGGTAGACGGCCACGAATACTGCATGGAACGTGCCATAGCCACTCAGCAGACCGGCTGGAGCTTCGTTAGCCAAAGCCGCGCTGATCTCCCTGATGAAGTGGGCGGACTCCTCTGGTTCGGTACCGATGACACCAACACATCTGTTTATATGCCTTTCTATTGCTCCATGACTGAAATTCCTCTCGAACTTCAGGAAGGCGATATCAACAATTTCTCATTCGACTCCAATTTCTGGATGACCAACTGGGTAGCTAATCAGGCCTACAACCGTTATGACCTTATGATTCCGGATATCCGCAAGGTCCAGGGTGCTCTTGAAGAGGGTTTCCAATCAAGCCGCCCGCAATTGGAGGAGGAACTCGTGGCCATGCTCAACGAGGGCGATGATGCCGGATTCCGCAAAAAGGTGAATGAGGAGGGACGAAAGGTGGCGAAAGATGCAACCGACGCTTACCGCGACTTGGCAGTTTATCTATTCGTCAAATTCATGGATGGCAATATGAAGAAGACTGATGAAAACGGCAATTTCCTCCGTAATAAATACGGGTTGCCCGCTTCTCCCTCTTTCCCCGGTTATGACAAGACCTATTACGAGAACATCGTCCGCCAGACCGGCGATCACTTCAAAATCAAATAAAACAAAAAGATGTCGCTTTTCAGATCTGAAAAGCGACATCTTTTTGTTTTACAGAATAATTATCGGTTTAATAATTTTAGCTTGGAGCAGTGTTAGAATTGGGCCGCTATCGCCTCACACACTTCTTTCATGCGTTCCGGCGAAGGATTCTCAACCTTATGCTTGAAATCCATATCACCCTCTTTCTCCAATGGAATGAGATGGATGTGGGCATGGGGCACCTCAAGACCGAGGACAGCCATTCCAACCTTACGGCAGGGACACGCCTTCTTGATGGCTGAGGCTACCTTCTTGGCAAATACCATCATCTCTCCCAATTGCTCGTCATCGATATCGAAGATGTAATCGGTCTCCTGCTTGGGCACTACCAATGTATGGCCCCAATTCACCGGATTGATGTCAAGAAAAGCATAGAAACGCTCGTCCTCCGCAACCTTATATGAGGGTATCTCCCCTGCGATTATCTTTGAGAATATCGATGACATCACTCCGGAATTTCAATCTTGAGTACTTGGAATTCAAGCTCTCCTACGGGAGCCTTCACCTTTACCACATCTCCTACTTTATGACCCATAAGTCCCTGGGCTATGGGTGTGGATGAGGCTATCTTGCCTTCACGCAGATTGGCCTCATTATCCGTCACGATAGTGTAGGCCACTGTCATGCCGTTCTTCATATTCTTTATAGTCACCTTATTGAGCAGCTGAACCACTTCGGTGTTGAGCTTGCTGTCGTCGATGATACGTGCCGTGGCTATGAGTTCCTTGATCTTGGAGATTTTCATCTCAAGCATTCCCTGTGCCTCTTTGGCAGCATCATATTCGGCATTCTCGGAAAGATCTCCCTTGTCGCGTGCCTCGGCTATCGCCTGCTTTATCAGTGGACGCTGGGCCTCAAGCTCGGCCAGCTCCTTCATTTTCTTGTCATATCCCTCTTGGGTAAGATAAGTTGCCATGTCTATTGTCGTCTTGAGTTTTAAATTATAGTTTAGATGATTAAGCGGAGGTAATAAAAAAGAAGGAATCTTTTACTCCGCTGAAAAAGAACTCCTCATCGAATAGAACTTCTCGCGGCCTTAAAAGACCCTCGTTGACGCCTTATGCGTCATACCCCCATATTTTCTGCTGCAAAGTTAACACTTTTCCTGCCTGAAAACAAATTTTATAGGTTAAAAAATATTTCGTAAATTTGCATCAAATCTTTTCATCCTATGCGACTCAAGACCTTATTGTTTTCTATTCTTATAATATCTGCCGCTCCCTTTCAGACATTCCCGGCCAATCCCACACAAAACTCTAATGTTATCGACCTCGCCGGAAAATGGAATTTCTCTCTAACGGATATTCCTGATTCTTTGAGTGACCGGGCCGTAAGTCACGGCACTTTGACTCTTCCCGGCACTCTCGATACCAATAATGTCGGTGTGCCCGTGCCCGTTTCTTCCGAAACCAATAACCTGTCTCGTCGTTTCTCATATACCGGCCCCGCCGTCTTCTCTCGCAAAGTGACAATACCGGATGATGCCGCCGAGAAGTCGATTTTCCTTAACCTCGAACGCACACGTCCCGCCACGGTGAAAGTGGATGGCATTGATGCCGGATTCCGAACCGCTATTTCCGCGGCTCAGATTTTCGACCTCTCCACTCTCCTCACCCCGGGAGAGCACATCATTGAAATTACCGTCGACAACGGCGCCTCTATCCCTCAGGACGTGCGAAACAGTTCGCACGCCTGCACCGACGCCACTCAGACAAATTGGAACGGAATCATCGGTGACATCTCTCTGCGCATTACCGACCCTGTCCATATCTCCTCTTTACGACTTATACCGGATGTAAACCGTAAGGCTTTCATCATTGAGGGAGAGATTACAAAAGGTAACGACGGGCGGAAGCTTTTTATCACCGCCTCTTCCGAAGGTCATGAGGAAACAATCGAGATTCAGCCTGAAGACCCCGGTGAATTTCTCCTGACTCTTCCACTCGGTGAGGATGCCCGGCTTTGGAGCGAATGGGATCCCGCACTTTATGATATTGATATTTCTCTGAAGGATGACGATGGTCGTAAACTCGATTCGGCTACAAGACGTTCGGGTCTGCGGAAATTTGTTGCCGACGGCACTCACTTCACCATCAACGGCGACCTCACTTTCCTCCGTGGAAAACATGACGCCTGTGTCTGGCCTATCTCCGCTCATGTGCCGATGGATATAGACACCTGGCGTAGATATTTCAGCATCCTCAAGGAGTATGGCATCAATCATGTGCGTTTCCATTCCTGGTGCCCCCCGGAAGCCTGCTTCGCCGCTGCCGATGAAGCAGGGGTATATCTTCAGCCTGAACTTACGATTTGGGGTGCCATTGAAAAGAATCAGACTGACCTCCTCGAATTCCTGGAGACCGACATGGAGGCTATACTCTCGCAATATGCCCACCACCCCTCTTTCGTAATGTTCGCTATCGGCAACGAACTGTGGGGAGAAACAGCCCTTATTAAGGATTTCATTGATAAGGCCCGGGAAATAGTGCCGGGACTTCTCGCTACATACGGATCGAACGTTTATCTCGGCCACATGGGCCATATCGAGGGCGAGGATTTTCTCGTGACATGCCGCGTGGGCGACGGCGAGGGTTTCTCTACCCATGCCCGTGCCTCTTTCTCTTTCGCCGATGCTCCCAACGGCGGAATCATGAATTCCACCTACCCCAACACCACCATGAATTTTTCTAACGCACTGGCTCTTTCCCCTGTGCCTGTCGTAGGTCATGAGACGGGACAATACCAATCTTATCCCGACTTCTCTACAATCAAGAAGTATACGGGCGCACTCCGACCGGACAACCTCAAGGAGTTCAAACGTAGAGCACAGGAAGCCGGTACACTCAGAAAAGCTGACGCTTTCGCCAAAGCTTCAGGCGAATGGGCCGCACGTCTGTATAAAGCCGATATGGAAATGAATCTCAGAACTCCTGAAATGGGTGGATTCCAGTTGCTCGACATTCAGGATTATCCCGGACAAGGAACAGCTCTGGTTGGCATACTCGATCCTTTCATGGATTCCAAAGGCTTTATCTCACCGGATGACTGGAGACAAAGCTGTGATGAGATCACTCTTCTGGCTGAATTGCCCGGATTCACCTTTACCGGCGGTGATAAAATGAATTTCAATGTTGTCACCGCCGATTATTCACCGGAAGATCTATCGGGCGAAATTATCGACTGGCAACTACCCTTCACATCCGGACAGATACCTGTAAAACAGGCCAAAGGGGTGACTCTACAGAAAACTGTTGAGCTGACTTTACCCAATGTGGAAGCACCAGAGAAAATGACCCTCTTTTTATCTTTGAGCAACCCGGAGGTGACTAACAGCTATGATATCTGGGTCTATCCACGCAAATCTGACCGAGTGGAGGGTGTGAAAGTCACTTCCGACTACCGGGAAGCCCTCCGTTGGCTGGAAAAGGGCGACCGTGTCATCCTCGCTCCCGACACGGCAACTGTGGCGGCTACTACTCTTCCTCCTCTCTTCCAGACTGATTATTGGAATTACCGCATGTTCTACACCATCTGTAAGAATATGGGGGCGACACCATCTCCCGGCACACTCGGATTACTCATCGACGACTCACATCCGGCTTTCAACTATTTCCCTACCGATTCCCACACCGACTGGCAATGGTTTGATATCGTCACTAATTCCCGTCCTCTGATCATCGACCGTCTGCCGGCTTCCATAGATCCTATCGTAGAACCGATTGATAATGTCGACCGCAATTATCGCCTCGCCCTTATGCTGGAATGTAATGTGGGGAAAGGCAAACTTCTTATCGTCATGACCGACCTGAATAAAATAGCCCACACTCCCGAGGGCAGATGGTTCCGGAAATCGCTTGAGGAATACGTGGCCTCCAAGGAGTTCAAACCTTCACTGAGCCTCTCCCCGCGTCAGCTTACCGACCTTCTCATCAAACCCTCTACCAACCGTGTGCTCAAAGAGCTACGCAATATCTCCTATGATTGATTCGGATGATTGATAAAGGCCCGTCATGATTGATCATGGCCTACTTAAAGTTGTAGGCCCTATCTAAGACCCGGTAAACTAAAAAAAGCAAAAGAGTGTTTTATTTTTGATTTTCTCATTAATTTAATTAAATTTGCAAAGTGTTAGGAATTGCCACGTCTTATCTCTCCTTTTATTGTAGTGACATCCCTACAACCCCAAAATTTTGAAGCAATGACTATCAACGAGACTCAAGACGAAATTATAGAAGAATTCGATGGTCTGACCGATTGGATGGACCGCTATGCATATATTATAGATCTGGGCAACACCCTGCCTGAATTTCCGGAAGCCGACAAAACTCCTCAGAATCTTATCGAGGGTTGCCAAAGCCGTGTGTGGATCACGGCTCAGAAGGAAAATGATAACGAAATCCATTTCCAGGCTGATTCCGATGCCCTTATCGTGAAAGGAATTGTCGCTTTGCTTATGAGAGTGCTCAACAATCGCACTCCTCAGGAAATACTTGACGCCGACCTCTATTTCATCGACAAAATCGGTCTGAAAGAGCATCTCTCACCCACACGTTCAAACGGTCTGGTAGCTATGGTGAAACAGATCCATAATTACGCGAAAGCCTACCGAATGCTCGAAGCTAAATAAGTTACCTTCTCTGATTGCGAAGGCTGCTCTACCGTGCTACCCACTGTAACCGGCTGACTTTTTAATAACCAAACATCATACAAACCATGTTCAAAAACCAACCTGTAGGCCTTTATGTCCTTTCGCTTGCCAATACCGGCGAACGTTTCGGATATTACACCATGTTGGCCATCTTCCTGTTGTTCCTCCAAGCTAAGTTCGGATTCGACTCCACTGTCTCGGGGCAAATTTATGCTGTGTTCCTCGCTCTCGTCTACTTTATGCCGCTCATCGGCGGTTGGGTAGCTGATAAATGGAGTTTCTCCAAGTGTGTCGTTTCCGGCATCGCTATCATGTTCGTAGGTTATGCCATCATGGCTACCCCGACTGAAATCCGTTCTACCTCTTCTCTGGTTATCCTCTGCTGCTCTCTCGTGCTTATCGCTATCGGTACGGGCCTGTTCAAAGGTAATCTCCAGGTTATGGTGGGTGACCTCTACAACGACCCCAAATACAGCGGACAGCGTGATGCCGCTTTCTCTCTGTTCTACATGGCTATCAACGTAGGCTCTATGTTCGCACCTATGGCCGCAACCGCCATGTGTAATCTCGCTATGAACGCTAAAGGCCTCGTCTATAACGCTGATCTCCCTTCTCTCTGCAATAAGTTCCTCGACGGTGATATTCCCGGAAGTGATGTCGTGGCCAAGGCTGCCGAGAATGGCATGACTGTCGGTACTGACGTGGCTGCTTGGGCAAGCCAATATATCTCTACTCTGTCTACAGGTTACAGCTATGCATTCGCAATCGCTTGCGGTTCTCTCGTAATAAGCTTCCTTATTTATTATCTTGGCCGTTCCACTTACGCCCAGATCCTTACCAATAAGAAAGCCGGAACTAAGGCGGCTCAGGCTTCGGCAGGCCCGGAACTCACCCCGGCTCAGACCAAGGCCCGTGTCGTAGCTCTCCTTCTTGTTTTCGCTGTAGTTATCTTCTTCTGGATGGTATTCCACCAGAATGGTGCCACCCTTACTGAATTTGCCAAGAGCTGCACTTCTCCCGAAGCCGGAGGTTGGACTCGCATCGGTTTCAACGTTTGGGCTCTCTTCTCTATCGTGATTGGCGTTTACGCTCTCTTCAATCTTTTCCAGACAAAGTCAAAACAGGGACGTATCATCTGTGGCGTGCTCCTCGTGATGGTGGCTTGGGCACTATGGTATTTCTATAGCGAAACTCCCAATCCGCTCCCCGGCATCCAGCCGCAGCAGTATCAGCAATTCAACCCATTCTATGTGGTTGCCCTTACTCCGGTCTCTCTCGCTATTTTCGGTGCGCTTGCCAAGCGTAAGAAAGAGCCCTCCGCTCCTCGCAAGATTGGCTACGGTATGATTCTTGCAGGCGTGGCTTATGCCGTGATGATGCTCGGTTCTCTCTCTATCGTCGGCACAAGTGCCTCTGTTTCTCCCAACTGGCTTATATCAACCTACCTTCTTCTTACATTCGCAGAGCTTCTGCTGTCGCCGATGGGCATCTCTTTCGTTTCAAAAGTAGCTCCTCCGAAGCTCAAAGGTTCTATGATGGGCGGTTGGTTCGCAGCCACTGCTATAGGCAACTACCTTGTATCCATTCCTATGATTCTTTGGGGCAAAATTCCTCTCTACCTGCTTTGGATAATCCTCATCGCAATCTGTCTCGTAGCCGCAGGGTTCATCTTCATGATGATGAAGCGTCTCGAAGCCGCCACCTCCGACCAGCCGGAAAGCGCTGCTGCCGAATTAGCTGAAGGTGAGGCCACCGCAGCCGAAGTGGAAGTTTAAAAATAAAGTTATAAGTATTAGCAAATTATAATTAAAAGTGAACAGCGAATAAGT
>CAZPHL010000060.1:2145-15521 GCA_964586465.1 uncultured Sangeribacter sp. | reverse complement strand
TCCCTCAATCTTCTGCTCTATACTGTCAAGTCGTTTGACCGATACATTCTCACCGCAAGTATAAGTACATTCGGCATAAGGTTTGTCAAGCTTATACTCATATCCTATGATACGTGATTTACGGCCTCCTGCCCCGAAATGAGCGGTATCAATGATAGTTACCACATCACCCGGTTTAGGTTGGATGTTATCAGCAATAAGTGGCTTCATGTAGTCCCAAGCCATAGGGCAAGTACATGATGAAAGGTCTTTGGAGTATTCCTCCAAAGCTTTCTGACCCTCTTCTAAAAGTTCCTGTTCGGCATTGGCTATCAGACCGAGGTCAGCCATCTTAGTTGAGTCCCAACCCGTGAAAATGAACTTATCCCCTTTCTTCGGTTTGAGCACATCATCAGGAAGCCTACGGCCATAGTCCTCATTCACCACAACCTCAAGCATCTGAGCTTCGGGATTCCAAGAACCGTCTGTATTCTTCTCATTCAGTCCTTTCGGGTTGAACTTAACACCGAACTCCATGCCGTTCAGAAGTCCCGATTGGAATATGATGTGGAGCTCCTCATTAGGCAGAATGTAGCTTTCTGAGAAACGGAAATCAGAACCATACTTCAGACGGTAGAATGTCTCCGATGTGACCTCCCCTGCCTCGTTCTCACCGTTGGCCGTGTAGGTCTCCGGATTAGCAGAGACAGTCAAATCGGTTCGCGGATAGATACTGTCAAGCACCACTACCCTCTCCACAATCTGATTCTCCGGAATACTCGGATCAGTTTGCAAATAAGGTGTGCCAACTGGTAACATCAATCTGCGGACCACTACCCCACCTATGGTATCGTTTCCGTCTACCTTTCGGTAATTGGGTGGTAGGTTACGGTCTGATCCATACACGTAGATGCGGTTGGGAGCCTCTGTCTTGGCCTGTGAATAAGTGATGGTAGATGTGTTTATTCCGGCCTCAAAAACATGCTGAGAAACGCTCTTTTCAAGCCGTCCGAAATAGACCGCATTCTCTTCTACCCACCATTCGCAACCGAAAGCTTCTGCAATAGCTTGGATTCCACCAAGGATTGATACATTCTCATACCTCACGAGTTTCGCTTCGCGCGAAAGGGAGGTGTCATTGGTATCAATACGGAATGGTGAGCCTCCGTAAGTATAGCCGAGAAAATCAAGAGCGTTCTTAATTACATTGGCGTGTACGTCTATTGTGGCAGTAAGTAGGAATGAGGTTTCCTTTGCCGAATCAACACCCTTGATGATATAGCGTAGAATCTTGTTGGCCCAAAGCCAATAGTAGGCGTCAAATTTCAGCTCATAATCATACACACCTGTTGACTCATTCCACTTCCCTACCTGTTCTTGTGTGATGTAGAAGTCACCGGCTCGGCAACCTACAGGAAACTTCATTGCATCTCTTATCGAGAAACGCAAGGTGATACTGTCCTCGTTCATGAGCGAGAACCGTCTTACGCAATTGGCCGACAGAGGATGATTGCGGAGAAGAGTACCGGAAGGGCTGAATATGTCAATAGCTTTGTCAGTCATGTGATATCCTGTCTTTAGGGTTGGGTTCCGTGCATTTTAAAGCCAATGTGGCTATTCCACGGCAGAACTGAGTGTATTGAGGGCAAGAATTATAAATAAGATGATAGACCACATCGGGTTTGTCGGATGTCGATAAAGTGAAGGCACCTTTCTGTAATTCCGACTCGAAGGAAGCGCGACGCGAATAGAATTGCTGGGGGGAATCCGCTATCATCTGGATTTCAAGATTCATATCACGTTGCGCTACCTTCGGGTCAGATGTATCTACGCGGCTCCCATGTTCAAGGCGTGAGGTAAACGATGGATTCTCTTTCATAGGGGCGAAAGCAAGCAAAGTTGATAGAGTGTTTCCGGTGGTCAGCACACCCCACTCCTCCTTGGCATTCTTTCCGTTGATGATGAGATATACTCCGCTCATTGCTTACCTCCTTTCTCCGATTGTTCCACAGTCACTATGGCCGTGCCGTCATTCTTCACGGTCACGGTTGAATTGATTGAGGTAACGGTTACAACGGCATAATTTGAGGCGTTGATTTCAACTGTGGCTCCGTGCATGGCTATGATATGGTATAATTTATCAGGTTTAGACAGAGTGACAGTGACTTCTGAATCACCAATAGCAACTATATCATGATTGCTTGCAAACACATTCTTAGTGTCAAGATAGACACAAGGGGTAAAATTGACCTCATTTTTATTCTTTCGCCAAACTTCAAGTGTCGGGAATCCGGTATTCAACGCGAACTCCCTACCCTGCGGAGTCATAAGCAGAGAGATTGCATCAGCGATAGATTTGAGAGATACCACCGTGTCACAAGCTCCGTAAGCGAGAGCCATTGCCTTTATTTTATTGATTCCTGTCATAGCCGTTTGTTGATTAAATCATTGAGCTTCTCAATGCCTGAGTTAATAGTGATAAGTTGTTTGGTGTATTTGGAAATATCTTCCAAGTGACCGGTAGAAAGGAACATCATGTCTCTTATCTCGCGAAGGGTGTTGTTGTCTCCGTCTGTCACCATGGAGAGTGAGGTCAAGCTTCTTAGCGAATCGAGAATCTGAGCGGCTATCATGTTGCCTTCTGACACAAGGGAATTGTTGATAGCTTCGAGCTCTACCATTGCAGTGAAGCGTCCGTTCAGCTCGTCTCCCTGGTCTTGTGTCAACGTCGTTGACCATCCCTTTGAGGCTTCCTGAGAGTAGGCGTTACCTCCCACAATCTCATTGATGAAGTCACGGTCGGCAAGACCTTGGTTGACTATATCGTTGTATTTCTGCCTTAGAGCGTCACGTTCTGAATCTGTGAGGCTCTTGTCATTCATGGCCTCTGCAAACTCGTCATACCACTCACGGAGCATGAGGTCATACTTCTCATCCATCAAGCCGTCAATAAGGGCATTACGTAGCATTTCAGACCAATCATCAGTAAAGTCCTTAGCCGAGGCCGACATGTCGGCAAGCTTGCTCTTGAAGTTGTCACGGACTGAATCAAAGCTGATATCGGTGAGGTCTTCCTTGATTTCATCAAGATCGCGGTAACGCTCCTGAATCATCTTGTATTGCTCTTCGGATTGAGCCGCGAGGGCATCCATTTCCTTTTTATATGCGTCAAGAATGTCAAGGTCTTGATCAGTCAATCCACGCTCCAATGCTTGTGCGAGATAGTCGTAGAACTTGGTGGCCGTCGGCTGAATATTCTTCTTAAGCAATTCCGTCAGTGCTGAGGACACGATTGACTTCACTGCCGCCATTGACTTCTGAGCAGCATCCGTGCCGTTATCCCAGGCCTCGGCATAGAGTGAGGAGAACTCATTGATGGCTGATTTCAAATCCTCACCGATGATAGCCTCCTTGGCCTTCTGCTTATTGTCGGCTATGGTCTCGTCAATCTCGGCAAGAGTCTCTTTCCACTCCTTGATCTTATCCTTATCGGTTTTCTTCTTAGACTCCTCCTCAGCGATCTGAAGCTTGATAAGCTGTTTCTGCTGCTGGAGCATGGTGTTCTGCTGACTGATAAGGTCGCTTGCATCTGTGGAGAATGCCTTGTCAGCAGCCTTTCCAACCTTCTCGTATGATTTCTGAAGGGCGTCAATCTGCTCCTGAAGCCTCTCTATATTCTTCTGTTTGCGGTTGTCTCCGGCCATGAAGAGTTTGGTAGTCCACTTCATCACCTCTCCGGCGGCTGCGGCTATACCACCAACGAGTCCTCCCTGGGCGAATCCTGAAGCAATGTTGCCTACACTGTCCATTGCATCACCGAGAGTGCCAAGAGCAGTAGCCAAACCTCCTGCTCCCATAGCGTCGGCCATCTCAGCCGCTTGTGAAGCGAGCCCTCCGACAAGATTAGAGGCGGAAGCCACTGCATCACAGAGAGCATAAAACTTCTCCTCGGGGGTGTTGAGTTTATCCCATTGCTCCTGAAGTTGCTTGAATACGTTCTTAGCCTTGGCTGTGGCAACTGTGTTGGCATCAAGCTGAGCGTTGGCATCTGCCAAATCCTTTTCAAGTCGGGAAGTGTCACCACCCATACCTTTGGCAAGTGAAATGGCATCTTCAAGGCCTTTTATCTTCGTCAATAGAGCGACTCTCTGTTCATAGAGAACATTTACATTCTGACCTGCTGAATCCATCTGATCAGCCGTTGACTTGCGGTTCTTGAAGTATTCCGGCACTGCCGATGAAAAGATACCGAAGGATTCGTCAGACTGAGCCTTGCGAAGTGAGGAAAGAGCATCCTCGTATTTCTGAATCTTATCCGGGTCAAAGGTGGCTATCACCTTATCTCGGTATCTCTCCATGTCGGAAATAAGCTGAGAGATGGTTTTATCAGAGAACTTCGATATATCACCGAAAGCGAGAGCGACTGAGCCGGTATCAATCCATTCGTCATAATCAAGGTCAGAAAGAGCCTTGTTACGTTGGGCCATGAGCATCATGCGCTCACCTTCGTTCTGAGCCTCGGAAATTTTTGTCTCGTACTCCTCTTCAATGGCGAGGCGTTTCTGCTGGTAATCTCCGAACTCCTTCAAGTAGGAGTTCATCGACTCCTTGGCAGCATCAAGGCGGTCTTGCTCAGCTTTCTGCTGTTTAGATAAAAGATCAGAGTGCAGTTTCTTGTAACGGTCCTCTATCTTTTTGATTTCAGCTTCATCAAGATTGTTATCCTTATCATTCCGGTCACCGTTGAATACCTTCTTACCATAGCCTTTCTGCTTAGAGGCTGTGGCTTCCTCACGTGCATCCCACAGAGCCTTCTGACGGGCTATCTCCGCTTGAACTGCCTGTTCTTTCTGCTGACTGAGAGCGTCAATCTCTTTGGAATTATTGAGCTCCATCTGAGCGAGGGTCTTTGCCTCCCCCTCATCCATCAAGTCGATGCGGTTCTGCCAAAGCTCATATTCATACTCCTTCTGAAGACGAAGACGTTCCTCTTTTTGAGATTCCATCAGGTCAAGCACCTTGCGGAAAGCCTTCTCCTGATCAGAAGAGAGCTGATCGGCAGTTTTGCCGGAAGATTTCTTCTTTTTCGTGGAATAACCCTCCTCTAATATAGCATCATATTTATCTATTTCAGCTTTAATCTTAGCTCCCTCTGCTCCTGATGCCGCAATGTAGTCAAGCGCCTCAAGACGGGTCTGAGCATCTTTCTTTAGCTTCTCCCAATATTCTTTATTATGGGTATCGGATTCGTTGCTTTCAACTGTTCCTGATTCACCTAATTCAGTTCTCTTAATACCATATCTATCTTCTCCGGCTTTCACTGCCTTTTCGTAAGCTTCACGACTTTTTACGCTGGCTCCTATAGCTGAAGCTAAATCATTCTTTTTATAGGTATTGACTTGGCCGTAGTTCCCGGCAGTGCTTTGTAAATAGGAAAATTCTTCAAGAAATTCATCATTTACTTTCTTTCTTCCCTCTACAATATCACGTATATCTTGTGCGTGGATCTCAGCAAAGGTTTCACCTTTTTTCTCAGCTACGATCTTCTTTATCTTTTCGAAATTATCCGCCTGAGTCTCGATATAGGCATCGTCTTCCTTTTTTAAATAAGAATCCAATGCGCGTGCCTTAGCGGCTTGAGTCGCAGCTTCTCTCACAAGATCGTATGCCTTTTTTACATCTTTCAAAGCAGTGGCTTCATCACCTAATTTTGAAAGATACTTGCCATAATTTTTCATTATGGCATTTTTCGCATCATTCCATTCTTTAGTGCCTTTCTTGGCATTCTGTAGTTTGCCAAAGAGAACATCAATCTGCCTTTGCTCTTGCATGATCGATTTATTGTATTCCTTCTCGGATGCAGCAAGTCGGGAGAGCGATTTCTGATAATCGGACTGATAAGTGCAAAGTTTATAAATGCCATATCCCAATGCCATCACTCCAGCGAGAATCAATGCGTAAGGATGTGCCATCATTGTAGCGTAGAGTTTCTTTACAGCTTTAGTCAGCCCTTCCTTTGCCACAGTCAGGAAAGTGGTAGACTTGGCATTAAGATTCTTTGCAACCGTATCGGCATTGGTTTGGGCGGTTTCAAGAGCATCTACAGCAAGTTTTTTCTTTGTAACTGCCGCATGATACTCCTGTTTGGCAGTCACTGATGCAATAGAAGCTGCCTTAGCCTTATCAGTTACAATACCCATTTCTTTAATGGCATTTTCAGAAATATAGGCACCGCAAATCTGTCCGGAAGCAATTAATTCCTGCCTTTTTGCTTCAACTGCCGCCTTAGCTGCCAACGACTGTTGAAGGGCAGCTTTATACTTTTGTGCGGCTGCCTGTGCTTCGGCCGTTGCGCTGGCCTTAGCAGTGACCAAGCTCTCTATATAAGCTTCATGTTCTTTACGTACTGCTATAACCTTTGCTGCGGTAGCCTCAGTTATCTTGCCTTTCGCTAAGGCTTCCTGAACATCAAGATTAATGTTTTCCTGCTTGACCGGAATTAAATTTGATAATGCTGTTATTTCAGCATTATAAGCTGATGTTTCTACTGCTAATGAACCGGCAAGTACTGCCTTTTCTACTCCGTAAGCTACGGCAATATCGGTCAAAATCAGAGCAACCGCCTCCCAATTCTTGGCAATTGAAGTAGCTGCGTCCAAAGTTGTAGCCATCAAGCCTTGTGTATGCTCCCCTATCGAATTAAGAGCATCACTTACCGCTCCTTGAAGATTTGAGTAAGCCCCGGCAAGACCATGACTTTGCTTTTCAAGCATACCATTATACTTACCACCCTCAGAAGTAGCATCGATAAAAGCTTGCTGAACCATCTCTACTGAGATTTTCCCGGCTTCCATTTCTTTCTTGACCTCTGCGAGTGTTTTCCCGGTCTTTTCTGCAATAACTGTAAGGGGATTGAAGCCCTGACCAATCATCTGCATGAGGTCTTGACCCATTAATTTACCTGCGGCAGACATCTGGGAGAAAGCGAGAGTCAAGGAATTGAATTTAGCCGCATCTCCCATCGAAATATCACCGATGGCTTTCAGATAAGGCATTATTTTATCTTCCTCTATATTGAAGCCCAACATGGTCTGAGCTCCCTGCGCGAGGTCTTTTAATTGCATTGGGGTCTGAACAGCGAATTTTCTCAATTCACCGAACAGAGCATTTGCTTTATCCGCATTGCCAAGTAGAGTTTCAAATGATATTGAAAGGCTTTGAATTTCAGCACGTGTATTAAATACTTGTGAAGTAAACTCCTTGAATCCCGTAGCTACACCCAAAAGAGCTATGCCTTGCTTTATCCTATCAATCACCTTTGAAATATCTCCTCCACATGATTCGACAGTAGAAGAAGCTTCATGAATACCGTCTCTAATCTGACGAACGGCGCTCATGAACCCTTGATTATCGGCAGTGATTGGAAAGTTTAAAGCCATAAGTAGTAGTGATAGTTACTTTATTTTAGTATTTTACGGAAGCTTTCAGCTTCTCAAAGTCTTCTGCGTTCATTCCGAATATCTCGTCTTTACCTCTGCCGGTGTGTAGCTCTTCGGCTTCCTTATCAGAGAGGTAAAGGGAGGTTATGGAATCGGCCAGTATCATCTTCAGGCTTACCAAGTCTATGCCCCATACAACATATTCCTTACTCCAGCCATAAGCCTTGCAAGCATTGTCGATCAAAGCACCGTAGATGGTCTTTCCTCCAAAAGTGAGCGTATGTCCATCTTTATTCTTGAGTTTAGCAATTTTTACTTGCTCTTCCTGCTCTTCTCTCAATCCTGAAAGCTCGATAAAAGACTCAGCCTTATGCTCATTCATAACTAAAAGGAAAAGTTGAGCAATCTCTTCATCGCTTAGTTTGGAACCGTAATACTCAGCAAGTCTTTTAAGCTTCTGTGATTCACATAAGTCTCTGTAACGTCGATACGAAAGGATAGCCAATATATAGCATACCGTAGGCTTATGCTGTGACACCAAGCGCAGACATTCCAAAGAGGGATTTACATTAAGCATCTGTTCATCCAAGGAAAGTGTTGCCAAGTGGCGAGAAAGCATTAAGGATACACCGAGGCTTGGAGAATATAAACAGAAGCGTTTCTTACCAATGAAGAACTCTCGCGGTCGATCCATGACCGCATCCGCGAGAGCTTCGTTAAGATTTTCCTTAGTAAGCATTCCAAGACCGGCTTATGCAGCTACAGTAAACGCTGCAAGAATATCGGAAATCGGATCCCAATTGATAGTATTGACATCTTTGCCTTCCTCATCCTGCTCTGGCTTGATAAAGTCAAAGGTGAATTTCTTGATCGCACCATCGGCTGCCGTAAAGGTATCTTCTGTGGAGATAATGACTTCCATTACAGTCAATCCTCCTGCCGTCTTATCTTCCGGCTGAATGCGAAGAGCATATACACCATCTACTACACCGTCAATCTCATCATCATCAGTCGGGAAGGTGATTTTCTTTCCATTACTATCAAGACCACGACGGAAAGAAGCTTCAAGGCTAAATGTATTCTTGCCGTATTTAACAGCCTCTACACCACCACCCTCAACTTTAGCTTCTTTCTTTTCTCCTTTGGTAGTATTAAGACCTAAAGAGTTTTGTACTGCCTCCGGGAAAAGCTTGAAATCACCATAAGAAACAGTGACGGAATCCCCAGTTCCTGAAATGATTTTCTTAGCTATGGCAGCAAGAAATTTGCCCCACATTAATTTCTTCATAATATCTTATGCTTTACAATAGTGATATAATAATTTGTTGTTGATGAAGTGCTCATTCTTGCCTTGCACTTCCATTACGCGTTGCTCATCAAGAGTGAATCTATAACCGTCACCATGACCTCTTTCAAACAGTTCGGATGAAATCCGGCATAATTCTCTTAATCTGATAGTATTCTCCTCATACTGATCATTGATGAGAATATCCGCAACATATATATTGACATTCACGAATGCCTGCTGAATCTGACCGTTGACATTGGCAAGCATGGAAACAACTATATCTTCATCATCAGAACCAGCAGGACGTAAAGTTTTGCTCAAAGCACCACTTACTACCTTTTCAAGATCCGAGCCTTTGATATGATTGTAAATATCATCCTTGATGTCAATGTCTGTTTTCATAATCCAAGTTGCTTCTGTAGCTTCTCTATCTTCTTCTCAGCCCTTTCGAGAGCATTCTGCAAATAGCTATCGGCCTTACTTCTCGCCCAAAGTTCTGTTGATGCAAGCACATCCTTATTTTCTTTGGCTTCTACGTATTCGGCATACTCCATACCTGCAAGTATCACCAATGTGAAATGATTATTCGCATACTCATGAGCCAATTGCATCACAGCTTTCTTCCCTTCCTGGACTCCTTCCTTTCCGTTGCCAACCTGCTGAAAAGAGGATTCCATTTCAACGTTCCCATTTTTATAGACTGCATAGCCGATTGAGGAGCGGAGATTACTTGATTGGTCAAACCAACTTTCTTCTCCCGAGCGGTCTCGGATTCGAGCTATACATTCCTCTCCAAGGATACAAAAAGCACGGATAATCTCCTCTTCGATTATCTGAGGCATGGCGTTGAGTAGTTGCTCGAAATTGCGTACTGATTGATTTGTACTCATACCCATATCTTCGATTGCAACTGATAACGATGGAATCCTTTAACCTGAAACTCCCTTTCCAATCCGCAGACATTAAGCATCACTTTCTCACCGATCTTGAATTCTCGGCAATCAGGTGATAATCTGCCTACAGTATAGGAATAAGTACATGTCGTTCCGTCGGGAAATGTAATCTCGTTAGCGGCTCCCGAGGGAACGGCATGGCACTCTATTGGGTCACTCCACTCTTTGAAACCCTCATGCCAGTCTCCGTTCTCATCTTTGTAACTTTCCGTAACGTTCAGATAGCGGAGAGTATGAGGTATTAGCTCAATAACTGACATAGGTTCCTGGAGGTGGCCCTACACAGACTGTCGGCTGATCGAGATTCTTCTCTTCTTCCCCGATAGCTCTGTATAGGTAGTTAGCTTTTTTGAGTATTAGGTCACGGTCTTGAAGCGAGATGGAAATATCACTCTCCGAGAAGTTAGGAGCATCTATAAGACCGAAAAGGCAATCAGCCACAGCCCCAAGAAACTCCTTACTATTAATGGTCTTCGCGTCAATGGGTGAATCAGCGTCAAGACCTCTTGCAAGTAGTTTATTCTCTATCTTACCCTTGTTGAGAGGATAGGAAATCTCATCTATAAGTGCCTGTCTGATTGTCTTCATATCTCATTGATTAATCACTCGATGCGGTGTAAAGCTCATCTTTGATGGCTTCCATCAGCTTCTCGTTCTCCTCATCGCTGAGCTCATTGATCTTCTTGATGATGGTGGAATCTTTGGAGGTTGACTTCACGGCCACACCGAGAGTATTGAGTGCTGAAACTACAGAAGCCTTCTTATAAGCCTTTCCGGCAATGGTAATCTTTTCGTCAACTGCACCGGTATCGGTTGCGTCTGAATCGTCAAGCTCAATAGCATTTGAGAAGTCAAGAATATAGATGCCGTCAACATCTTCGATAACAGGAAGCACAAGTGCCTGACCCTTGGTTAGTTCTACAAGCGACGGCTCAGTGATACGGAGACGCGAAATAAGCTTAAACTCATCCACAGTTGAGTAATTGACATTCTCTGCTGGATTGGTCATTTCGGCGAGTGTGCCATGAACGAGTGAACCGTCATAATCAGTATTAGGAAGGAACACTATTCGGTCCTGATTGAACGGCTTGATTGGTTTATCATTGCCATTCTTTTCTATATGGATAGTTCGGTCTACTACGATGAATCCAAAACCAAACTCACTTTCAAACGCTTCTGTGAAGGTCTTCTGAGAAGGTACGGGGAGGTTTGAGTTCTCAGTATAAACCTGCTCCTTGTAATCGGCAGCAAGCTCGCGAGCCCAACGGGTCCTGCGAATCTTGTCAAGACGGTATTTTGAAACCATAGCTACAGCTATCGAATTGCCGTCTGCATTGGCTTTATCTACCACGCGCTGAATATCATCTCCGTCACATTCGTCAAGTTTGACAGTACGGAGGATGTTAGCAGGTCTGTAGCCATAGTTAACGCGAAGTCCGAGGCCTGTATTATCCTCATCAGGAACGAGAACAATGCCATTTGAAATACCATCAAGGTATGACATTTCGTTACGTTCATCAATACCGATAGCACAGAAGGTCGGATCATCAATCAGCTTCTTGATGATTTGGCGTTTCTTCTGCTTGTAGGCATCAGAACCAGATTCAAGAGAATTGAGCTGATTCATCATGATGTTGACTGTGTTGATGTCGCTTTCCGACATCTCGCGACGGAGTGACATCTTCGGAAGCTTGCCTGTGGAAGACTGAATACTACCTCTGCGTTTCAACGGAGCCGGAGAATCCATTGCAACATAGTCGGCAGCTACATATCGGGTATTAGCTGACGTTCCTTCCCATTTCTGGTCTGCTGAATAGATTCTACGGAGACGTTCCTTATGAAGATATGTGAAAGATGTATTGGCATTCTTGCCGTTCACGTACTCTGTGACATAGAGACCGAGCTGTGGCATGAACTGCTCAATAAATTGTTTGAAAATTGAAGGCTGTGGCATTGCTTTTTAAGTTTAGTCATGATCGAAATAGAGAGAAGGAAATGCTGTTTTAAGGGCTGCTCGAAGTGTGTCAGTAAGAGGACACGGCAGACATTCGTCATTCGCCTCACCATCATACATGATGTTACCGAAAGGTTTCTCTTTTGTTACTGACCCTGTCAGAATACCTTTATACTCGCATCCTTCTGGAAGCGAAACGAAAGCCCCGTTCGATATACCGAGAGGCTTGAAGGTGTTAGTTTCTTTCTCCCTGATTATAATATGGCCTGCACGTACCTTGTCGAAGCCGGTCATATCAAGGGTGCGTCCTCCTATGATACATCCACCGGGTCGGCGAATAACGATAGAATCATAGCCATCGTTGAAGACATCACCCTGTTTGGTTAAATCTGCGATTGCTCCCATGAAAATTGTAAGTTAGGGGTTGTGAGGACTAATTCTTAGCTAATTCCTTGATTTCGTCCTCAGTTAAAATTTCTTTTTTCTCGTCCTTCTTCTTGGAACCGCCACCTGTTGCCGGAGCACCGAGCTTCTCGAGGCCTTTATTGGCGCGATCCTGATTTTCGGACTTCAGATCCTCCTCTACTTCTGAAAGGAACTCATCGAAAGCCTCATCGTCCTTGAAAGTCATACGGGCGTAATCACGTATTTTACGCTCACCGAACTTACCGGTGTCTTTGAGAAGCTTTTCAAGACGGGCCTTTCGGGTGTCAGCGATACGTTCACCTTTCAACTCGGAGATCTGCTTCTCCATAGTCTCACGATAAGCCTTGAACCATGCAGGCTCTTCATCTGATTTCTCTTTCTTTGTCTTGGGGGATTTCTTTGACTTAGACTTTGTAACAGACTCTTCGTCCTCTTCATCGTCTTCGTCATCTTCCTCATTCTCGTTCACATTCTTTGAGTCGTTGATCACGCGGTTTGCGTATGACTGACCGAGTTTGAGGAAAGGGAGAACCGCTTCGATAGCCTTGTCAATCTCAGCGTTTACATCCTCGTCTGAGGCTTCTTCTTCGGACTCAAGATTATCGGCAATCTGAGCGGCGATACTCTGGAGCTCCTTCTTGCTGAACCCGAACGCCTTCACTTTCGGTTTCAGTTTCGACATCACTGTCTTCTGTCTTTTATTCATTGCGCAATGTGATATAAAATTGTAAGTTGTGGTTGAAACCACTATTATTTGCAAAGTTAATAAATTAATGCTTATATTACAAACACTAAATTTAATTTTATTTGAATTTATTTAAAATAATAAATATTTAATAATCAAAATTTTAAAATATAATTTAAAAATATAATCAAAAATAATTACTTAATATGTTGGTTATTTCAGAATAACTTATTAATTTTACAATATGATTATAATATAAGCACTTATATAAAACCTAATTGAGGTATGAGAAAATATAAATTCGACATCGAAATTAAAGATTCCGATAAAATAAGTGGAGGATATCTTTACACAACTGAAATGCTGACCGAGAAGCAAGCAATTTTAGTAATGGCAAAACTTGGTAAGGAATTACTTCGCAATGAAAAGGATATAGATCGAGTAAGCTATACCGCATGGGAAGCTGATACAGAGGATTACGAGAATTGCGCTTGTGTTTGCGTAATCGTATCACGCTGGGGAAGAGGTTTTCACGTAACAAGCTATTGATTAATCACCGGGAAGGTATCCGTAGCTTTCTTAAATAAGCCTAAAAGAAAAAAATTCCCCGGCTTGAATCTCGCGACTCGACCGGGGGAAATCTTACTCAAAT
>CAZPHL010000060.1:0-2045 GCA_964586465.1 uncultured Sangeribacter sp. | reverse complement strand
AAAAAATTCCCCGGCTTGAATCTCGCGACTCGACCGGGGGAAATCTTACTCAAATGTTTTTAATTGTGATTATAAAAACACTTATTATGATAACGAAAATAGAAGGGAAAGAGTATATAATCCCGCAAGTAAAATTGAGTTACTGTTCAGATGTAAAACCTCAAGAGAGGCCAAAGGTCAGACTTTCAAAAGATATTGCAGATATATTCTGGAGAAGTTTTGATATTGGGGAGCTTGAATATCAAGAATTCTTCAAAGTAGTATACCTTAATTGTCAGAATCATGTCCTTGGCATACATACAGTTACTATAGGTGGAATAGATAAGGTACTTATAGACATTAAAGTACTCTTCACAGGAGCGTTGCTTGCTAATGCATCTTTTATAATAGTTTGTCATAATCATCCATCAGGGACGGTTAGACCAAGTATTCAAGATGATGAATTGACACGTAAGATTAAGAATGCCGGGGAGATTCTTCAAATCAAATTACTTGATCATATTATTTTGACAACTGATGGCTATTATAGCTATAATGACGAAGGGAGAATATGATATATCTTTATTCAGATTGAGTTTTAAAATAATAGATATGAATCTTTATCTTATAACAATCAAAAATGGGGCTTATGCAATCGGAGCTTCAGAAAGCAAGGAATATGCAATTGAATTTGCAAAAGAAGAAACCGCGCGTAAATATCGTCCAATAGATGTAGAGTATATGGGCAAAATAATCTGGAGCAATCATTAACTCACAATCCCCGGCCGTGCTGACGACACCGACGGCCAGCGACCGAGTCGGGGAACCATTAACTAAAACTTAAAAGTTATGATTAAAGAACAACTGACAAAAAGAGTGGCGCAAATATCTGAATATACCGCTTCATATACGCGACATGTTTTTACATTAGACGGTAAAGAAGTTCTTCACGCTTGCAAAGTATATGGTTATGGCGATCCTGCCCCTTATTACAGCCGCATAAACAGTTGTGGTGAATATAAGCCACAGATTAGTAAAGAAGAGTTCAAGGAAGAGTTAACACGAATTAAAAACCTCTAAACACATTAAGACATGGCTACAAAAGAAATGCCCATCATGGCCCAGTACAGAGAAATGAAAGCGAAACACCCAGACGTAATCCTACTTTTCCGCGTTGGTGACTTCTACGAAACATTTGGCGATGATGCGATTATTGCAAGCGAGATACTTGGTATAACACTGACAAGACGCACAAATGGCCATCAGTCAAGCATAGAGCTTACCGGATTCCCTCATCATGCTCTCGATACCTATCTTCCGCAACTGGTAAGAGCAGGTAAAAGAGTGGCTATCTGTGAACAACTCGAAAACCCGAAGCTTACCAAGAACCTTGTAAGGAGAGGTATGGCTGACTCTGGCAACTCTCCACAAGCAAAGAAGCAAACTGTGGATTTCAAGGCCATATTCTCCCTTTTAACTATCTTTATAGAAGTGATTAATAAAATATACATCTTCGGTGAGATAAGCCGTAAAACGCAAGAAATACGAGCTCTCTCGAAACAACTTGGCATCTCGCCAAAGAAAGCTTTCGAACAATGTAACATGATGTATCAACCCTCTTTATTTGATTAATCCATGGAATCAATCATCAAAGTAAAATTTCATCTTCCCGTAGATGGAAAAACCGAATACTACTTCGGCTCATTGAAAGCCATCTATGAGCGTTTCACTCCTGAACAGATTGGCTGTACTGTAGAACGTCTTTGGGGATCAAATATCACACTCGACAATCCCAAAGTAACCTCGCGATGTATAATATCGAAGCATGAGATAATCAGAAAACCACAAGGGAAATGAGACGCAAAACAAAGACATTCGCCCAGCTTCATGCGCAAGAAGATAGGCTTCATTGTCAGTATGCCATAACCGGGTATAGGTGGCAGAAGATTCACATCATCTTGGAAAGATATAAAGATGCTTATTTTGATCGCTTCGGATTTGCCGTATGTAGCAATCCGGAACTCTACAATCACCCATTGACTCGCAAAGAATACGCTGGTTATTAA
>CAZPHL010000059.1:13920-15711 GCA_964586465.1 uncultured Sangeribacter sp. | reverse complement strand
GAGAGAGATGGCTCGTGAGAGTCGTCTCTCTTGTTTTTATTCCGGTTTGGATTCTATTTCAGTGTGAATTTTATTTCGGTTTGGATTCACAATAGACGCAGCGGTAGCCTCCCGAATGGTCGTGGGCGGGGCGGAAAAGACTCTCGACACCGGCTTCCATATTTGAGATGCAGCGTTTGTTGCGACAGATAAATTTGCCGCGTATCGCATCCTCGGGCACGAGCTCAGTATTTTTCTCGGGATCGTTAGCCCATTTCAATAGTTTGAAAATAAGGGCCATACGCACGAATTTACCGTTCTCTACCTGACGGAAATAAGCCGCACGAGGGTCGGAGTCGACATCCGTGCTTATTTCGTTGACGCGGGGGAGGGGATGGAGGATACGCATCTCGGGACGAGCGTTTTTCAATTTCTCCTTATCGAGGATGAAGAAGTCTTTCACGCGGTCGTATTCATCTTCATCGAAGAAACGCTCTTTCTGCACGCGGGTCATGTAGAGCACATCCAAGTCGCCCATGACTTCTTCCATGGTGTCGACCTCCTGATAGGGCACTCCGTTGCGGTCGCACACTTCCTCCTTCATATAGTCGGGCAGACGGAGCTGCTCGGGAGCTATGAGCACGACCTTCACACCCTTATACCGTGACAGGGCCTTGATAAGGGAATGGACGGTACGGCCGAATTTGAGGTCACCGCAGAAACCGATAGTGATGTTATCGAAACGGCCTATCTCGCGCTTGATGGTAAGCAGGTCGGTGAGAGTCTGTGTAGGATGACTGTGACTTCCGTCGCCGGCGTTGATGACCGGTACACGGGAATTCATGGCGGAGACTGTAGCCGCTCCCTCCTCAAAGTGACGCATAGCGATGATGTCGGCGAAACAGTTGATCACCTTGGTAGTGTCGGCACAGGTTTCTCCCTTGCTTACAGAAGAACTTTTAGCATCGGAAAAACCGAGCACGTTGCCACCCAATTCCATCATGGCGGCTGTAAAACTCAGGCGAGTACGAGTAGAGGGCTCGTAAAACAGTGTAGCTAATTTCTTACCCTTGCATACCTCGGAATACTTGTCGCGGTTTTCAATAATATCGAGGGCAAGATCTATGATTTCCTCAAGCTCCTGCTTGGAGAGATCGGTAGGGTCGATGAGATGTTTCATGCCATCCAGGATTCATCGGAGGGATTAGCCATGAATTTCTTCAGTTTTATCTCCTCTTCAGGGGTTATGTACTTCTCTTCAACGGCCACCTCACAAAGTGTATTGAAGTTGGAGAGGGAATAGTTGGTTACACCGGCTGTGGCGAGACGGTCGAGACCCTTCTTCATGCCATAGGTGAAGATGCTCACCACACCGAGCACATCCGCTCCGGCTTCACGGAGAGCTTCCACCACTTCGATGCAGCTGCCGGCAGTGGAGATGAGGTCTTCGATAACGACCACTTTCTGACCCGGTTCGAGACGTCCCTCGATGCGGTTGCCGCGACCATGGTCTTTGTTGCCGCCGCGCACATATCCCATAGGCATATCCAGGATCCATGCGGCTATGGCAGCATGGGCTATACCTGCCGTGCTGGTGCCCATGAGCACTTCCGCTTCCGGAAATTTTTCCTTAACGGTCTCGGCAATAGCTTCCTCCACCACTTTACGGGCTTTGGGAGAGGTAAGGATAAGACGGTTGTCACAATAAATGGGGCTTTTTATACCGCTTGCCCATGTGAATGGTTTGGCGGGGCTGAGAAATACAGCCTTGATGCCAAGGAGTTCGGTTGCTACTTTCTTTGCAGTATCCAT
>CAZPHL010000059.1:6924-13820 GCA_964586465.1 uncultured Sangeribacter sp. | reverse complement strand
GAAATACAGCCTTGATGCCAAGGAGTTCGGTTGCTACTTTCTTTGCAGTATCCATGATGGTTTGGTTTAAATAATTATATGACGGTAGACCGGCTTACGAATCAATTTCCGAGGAATTCGTTGACACAGCGATGATAAGCGGCCACAGGGTCGGCCGCCGCTGTGATGGGACGGCCCACGACGATGAAGTCGGAACCTATCTCACGAGCACGGGCAGGGTCGGTTATGCGCACCTGATCGTCGGCTTTAGAGTCGGCGAAACGGATTCCGGGGGTAATGGCCTTGAAGTCGGCTCCGCAGGCCTCTTTCACGAGAGCAGCCTCAAGCGGTGAGCAGACCACTCCGTCGAGGCCCGCCTCCTTGGCGTTCTGCGCATACTTGGCGATAGTGTCATTGATAGTGGCATCAATGAGGAGCTGCTCGCGCATGGCTTTCTCGGAGGTAGAAGTAAGTTGGGTCACGGCAATCAGCAAGGGCCGTGACCCATCTTCACGAGTAAGGCCTTCAAGGGCGGCACGCATCATTTCGACTGTGCCTGCGGCATGCACATTCACCATGTCTACATCAAGATTGGAGAGCACTTTCATGGCCTTTTTCACCGTGTTGGGTATATCGTGAAGTTTCAGGTCAAGGAAAATCTTGAAACCGCGTTTCTTGAGTTCCTTCACGATTTCGGGTCCTGCGGCATAGAAGAGTTCCATGCCGATTTTCAGGAAGGGCTTACGTTCTTCGTCTTTGAATTTGTCGAGGAAGAGGAGGCAATCTTCGGCAGAGCCGAAGTCGCAGGCGATTATGACGTCTTTTTCCATAAGGTTAAAGGTTAGATTATAGCGATGATTTCTGAGAGGGAGGAGATGCCCAGTCTGCGCATTTCGTGAGGTAGGGCATCTACTATCTCTTTGCATGCATAGGGGTTGACGAGGTTGGCGGCGCCGACTTCCACGGCTGTGGCTCCGGCCATCATCATTTCTATGACATCGGAGGCAGTGGTGACTCCACCGCACCCGATCACCGGGACATCACAGGCATGGGCAACCTGATTGACCATACGCACGGCTATAGGGAAAACAGCCGGACCTGAGAATCCTCCCATACGGTTGGCTATGACAGGGCGCCGAGTCTTTATATCAATGCGCATGCCGAGCAGCGTGTTGATGAGGCAGAGACCGTCGGCACCGGCCTCTACAGCCGAGCGGCCTATGGCTACAATGTCGGTGACATTGGGTGTGAGTTTCACATACAGAGGTTTGGTGATCACCTTTTTAACCTCTTTCACAACTTCTCCGACCGACTCGCAGCTTGTGCCGAAACTCATTCCGCCGCCATGCACGTTGGGGCAGCTTACATTCAGCTCGATAATCTCCACCTGTTGCTCCTTATTGATTTTCTCACAACATTCCACGTATTCATCAATGGAGAAACCGCTTATATTGGCGATTATGGGCTGATGAAAGACCTCCCGCATCTTCGGCAGTTCTTCAGCTATCACGGCATCGATACCCGGATTCTGGAGCCCTACGGAATTGATCATTCCGGAAGCACATTCGGCCACACGCGGCAGAGGATTTCCAAAACGCGGCTCGCGGGTTGTGCCCTTGAAAGAGATGGAGCCGAGGCAGTCTATATCGTAGAATTCTGCCATGCCATAGCCGAACCCGAAACATCCCGATGCCGGAATCACAGGATTCTGAAGTGTCACCCCACTGAGGGAAACCGTAAGATCCGGTTTAAAAGAAAATTTTTCGGTATGATTCATTTCCATATCAATTCCTCCTTTTTGAAAACAGGTCCATCCTTACAAATTCTTTTTGCGCCGTCGGCTGTCTCGACGCTACAGCACATGCAGGCACCGAATCCACAACCCATGCGGCTTTCGATGCTTACTTCTCCCGGGAGGTCAAGCCCGGTGCAGAGCGCGCGGAGCATAGGCATAGGTCCACAGGCATAGAAATGGTCACCGCTGATTTTCTTTTCACGGATCACATCGGTGACGAATCCTTTCGTGCCGAGCGAGCCGTCTACGGTGGCTACGTATGCTTCCACACCGATCTGATCAAACCAGTTCTCCATTCCGAAACTGTCGGCGGCCGTATTAAAGCCGAGTATGGCTATAGGGTTCTTGCCTTGGAGACGCAGCGTGCGGGCAAGGGCCATAAGTGGAGCGCAGCCTATGCCGCCCCCAAGGAGGAGGGGAGCCGATCCTATTGATGTGGTGGAGAATCCGTTGCCGAGACCGTTCAGCAGATTCAGGTGGCGTCCTGGACGCATCCGGCTAAGGATATGAGTCCCTTCACCCACCACATCATAAAGAAGAGTGATCTCACCGCGCACATGTGAGTAATCGCATATAGAGATGGGGCGACGAAGATATTTGCCGGGTATGGCTATATTGACAAACTGGCCCGGGGCCTTGATTGCCGAAGTATTCCCCGACAGGATCATCACCCAGGTTTTGTGGGTGAGCTGCCGGTTGGAGATTATTTCATAGTCACTCATCACAGATGTCATAGCAGTCTGATAAGGTATTATATGGTTTCTATATTCTCGAACTTCATCGATTGTTTCAGTCCTCATCCTTCTTATTGAAGCGGATCGGATTGTTTCAGTCCTCATCAATGGTGGAGACTTTCATGGTGATGTCGTCAAGCACATCCAGGAGCACCTCCACTGTCTCGAGCGAAGTGAAGACCGTGATATTGTTATCCACAGCCGTACGACGTATAAAATACCCGTCACGGTGGGAATGGTCGGCGGAGAGTTCCATCGTATTTATGACATAGTTGACATGACCCTGACGGAGCGAGTCGACGATATCATTGCTTCCTTCGCTGAGCTTCTGCAGCAGACGGGTGCGGATGCCGTTGGCCCGCAGGAACTCGGCTGTGCCACGTGTGGCCTCTACATTGAACCCGAGCTGATAGAACCGACGGATCAACGGCAGGGCACGAGGCTTGTCGCTGTCGGCGATGGTGACAAAAATGGTGCCATAATTCGCCACCGTCATGCCCGATGCCTGAAGGCTCTTGTAGAGGGCACGTTTGAGCGACTTGTCGTAGCCGATGGCCTCACCCGTAGACTTCATCTCGGGGGAAAGATATGAATCCATGCCGCGCAATTTGGAGAAAGAGAATGCCGGCGTCTTTACGAACCAACGTTTCTTCTCCTCCGGATACAGACGGTCGATGCCTTGCTGAGGGAGCGAATGGCCGAGCATCACCAACGTGGCTATGTGGGCCAGAGGCACTCCGGTAGCCTTTGAAAGGAAAGGTACTGTACGAGAAGAACGCGGGTTTACCTCAATAACGTATACATTATCGCGGGAATCTACGATAAACTGTATATTATAAAGACCTTTTATGCCGATTTCACGTCCGAGACGCACCGTATAGTCGAGTATGGTCTTCTTCACTTCAGGTGACACGCTGAAGGTGGGATAGACGCTGATAGAGTCGCCTGAATGTACACCCGTGTGCTCCACATGCTCCATTATGCCCGGCACGAAGACATTCTCGCCGTCGCAGACAGCATCCACTTCGAGTTCCTTGCCCATAATATATTTGTCGACCAGCACAGGATGTTCCACGTTGATCTCGACAGCCGTGTGCAGATAGTGGCGGAGCTGCTGCTCATTGCTGACAATCTGCATAGCCCTTCCGCCGAGCACATAGCTTGGACGCACGAGCACCGGGTAGCCGATTCGTGCGGCAGCTTTCACGCCATCCTCAATATCGGTGACGGCCACGCCTTCCGGCTGAGGAATGCCGAGTTTCTCCATAATGGCTTCGAAGCAGCCACGGTCTTCAGCGTTGCGGATGGCCTCGATGCCCGTGCCGATTATAGGGGCACCCAAGGCGGCGAGCGGTTCAGCAAGATTTATGGCAGTCTGGCCACCGAGCGATACGATCACGCCTTCAGGTTGCTCAAGGTCGAGCACATTCATCACATCTTCCACTGTGAGCGGCTCGAAATAGAGTTTGTCTCCCGTGGTGTGGTCGGTAGAGACGGTCTCAGGGTTGTTGTTGATAATGATAGCCTCATAACCGGCTTTACGGATCGACCAGATAGCATGTACTGTAGAGTAATCGAACTCCACGCCCTGACCGATGCGGATAGGACCGGAGCCGAGCACGACAATCTTCTTACGGTCAGATTTCACCGACTCATTCTCGGTTTCATAAGTGGAATAGAAATAATTGGTCTTGGCATGAAACTCAGATGCACAGGAATCAATCATCTTGTAGACCGGCATTATGCCGTGTTTTTTACGTAAATGATAGATTTCGGCTTCAGACTTACCCCAAACCTGACCGATATACTTGTCGCCGAAGCCCATGCGTTTCGCATCTCGCAACGTTTCCGGGTCGAGAGGATTGGCGCGGAGTATTTTCTCGAAATCGACGATACTCTTGATTTTATCGAGGAAGAACATGTCGATTTTCGTACGGTTATAGATATGACCCGCGTCTACGTCACGCCGTAGAAGTTCGGCGAGAGCATAGAGGCGGTCGTCGGTAGGACGGCGGATATAGTCAAGCAGATCGCGTGTGGTCATATCATCGAATTTCTTATGATAGATATGGCATACACCTGTCTCGAGCGACCTCACGGCTTTAAGCAGTGATTCCTCCATTGTGCGACCGATGCTCATCACCTCACCGGTGGCTTTCATCTGGGTGCCGAGTTCGTTGGAGGCATCTGCAAACTTATCAAAGGGGAAGCGGGCGATTTTGGATACCACATAGTCGATGGTAGGTTCGAAGCTGGCCGGAATATGACCGAGATCGATCTCATCGAGGTGCAGACCCACGGCTATTTTAGCGCTCACACGGGCAATAGGATAGCCGGAAGCCTTTGAAGCCAATGCTGAGGATCGGGACACACGCGGGTTGACCTCGATCAGGTAATAGTCGAATGAGAGAGGGTCGAGGGCAAACTGCACGTTACATCCCCCTTCGATCTTGAGGGCGCGGATAAGTTTCAGGGCACTGTCGCGCAGGAGTTGATATTCCTTATTGGAGAGAGTCTGTGCCGGGGCCACCACTATAGAGTCGCCCGTATGGACACCGACGGGATCAAGGTTTTCCATAGAGCAGATGGCAATGACCGTGTCGTTGGCATCGCGCATCACCTCAAACTCAATCTCCTTGAAGCCTTTGATACTCTTCTCCACCAGCACCTGATGCACCGGAGAGAGATCGAGGGCGGTGCGCATCAGTTCACGAAGTTCCTCCTCATTGTCGGCGAAACCGCCGCCTGTGCCACCAAGGGTAAAAGCGGGTCGCAGAATCACGGGATAACCGATTTTAGCGGCGATTTCCACACCATGCTCTATACTCGTAGCCACATCAGAAGGAAGCACCGGTTCGCCGATACTCTCACACAGTTCCTTGAAGAGCTCACGGTCTTCGGCACGTTCGATACTGTCGAAAGAGGTGCCGAGTATTTCAACGCCACACTCCTCGAGCACCCCCTTCTTTGCCAGTTGCACGGCAAGGTTCAGACCTGTCTGTCCTCCGAGTCCGGGCACGATAGCATCGGGACGTTCGTATCTCACTATCTTTGCCACATATTCGAGAGTGAGAGGTTCCATATACACCTTATGGGCGATCTCAGGGTCGGTCATGATAGTGGCCGGGTTTGAATTGACGAGCACCACCTCATAGCCCTCCTCTTTGAGAGCGGTGCATGCCTGAGTGCCGGCATAGTCGAACTCAGCGGCCTGGCCCACGACGATAGGACCGGAGCCAATTACCATCACTTTTTTTATATCAGTACGTTTAGGCATAATATTCAAAGGATTACTGACACGTATGGATGTGTCGCTATAATGTAATTGACGATACGGATTATTTTGCTACAGGGGGAATCATCTCTATGAATTTATCGAAGAGGTAGATGGAGTCTTGCGGTCCGGGTGCGCTCTCGGGATGGAATTGCACCGAAATCACCTTATCTTCGATGCACCGGCATCCTTCCACCGTGTTGTCGAGAAGGTTTACATGAGTAATCTCGAGAGGTGTATCCTTGACCGATTCGGCCACCACGGCATATCCGTGGTTCTGGGAGGTGATGAGGATCTTGCCGGTGGACAGTTCCTTGACAGGATGATTACCACCACGATGCCCGGGATTGATTATATCGATTTTAGCTCCGTAAGCGAGGGCGATAAGCTGATGACCGAGACAGATGCCGAACATGGGGACACGGCCGCGCAGCCGGCGTATAGTCTCCACCACTTCAGGCACATCTTCCGGCGAACCGGGTCCGTTGGAAATGAGCACGCCGTCGGGATTGAATGCCATGATCTGTTCGGCGGTGGTGTTCCAGGGCACGACGGTGACATTGCAGTTGTGGGCATTCAGGCTTCTCACCATATTATATTTCATACCGCAGTCGATGGCCACAATATCATACTTATAGTTGGCAGTGCGGGCAAACCATCGTTTCCGGCAGCTCACACGGCTCACGAGATTAGTAGGACGGGGCACAGCCTTGATCTTTGCCACCGCTTCCTCCACGGGAGTATCAATGCCGGTGATAATGGCTCTCAATCCTCTGGCATCGCGCAGGATACGTGTGAGCATCCTTGTGTCGAGTCCGCTGATGGCCGGTATATCGTTCTCCTCAAGCACTTCAGCTAAAGTCTTGGTGTAACGGAAATTGGATGGAGAGTCATTGTTTTCCTTCACAATCATACCGCCGATAGAGGGGAACTTCGTCTCATAGTCTTCGTCGGTGATTCCATAGTTGCCGATCAGAGGATATGTCATCACAATAATCTGGTCGGCGTATGAGGGATCGGAAAGTATTTCCTGATAGCCCACCATAGAGGTATTGAATACCAGTTCTCCGACTCTCTCGGTGTCGGAGGCGAAACCGATTCCCGGAAATTCGCG
>CAZPHL010000059.1:0-6824 GCA_964586465.1 uncultured Sangeribacter sp. | reverse complement strand
CCAGTTCTCCGACTCTCTCGGTGTCGGAGGCGAAACCGATTCCCGGAAATTCGCGGCCGTCTTCAAGCACGAGTTTTTTTGTGTAAGGGAGCATTTGTGATAAAATTATTTTAGATTCTGTATGCGTCCTGAGAATATAGTAGCCACTACTGAGCCTGAGAGGGTGAGACCGGCGTAAGGTGTGGCATGTCCTTTGGAGAGGAATCCGGAGGGATCGACCACCGATTCTCCGGTCGTGTCAAGCACTGTCAAGTCAGCCCAGTCTCCTTCTGCCGGACCATAGACACCGGGGAGGCCGAGAATACGCCGTGGATTCACAGTCATCACTTCTACAAGTCGCTCGAATGACATCAGGCCCGATTTCACCATAGTAGTGTAGACGGCTGAGAAAGCTGTTTCCAGTCCTACCACTCCCATAGCACTCTTTTCAAGTCCTTTGGATTTTTCTGAGGCCGAGTGAGGCGCATGGTCGGTGGCTATCACATCAATAGTGCCGTCAACCAGTCCTTCGCGCAAGGCATCACGGTCTTCTATAGCTCTTATGGGTGGATTCATCTTGAATCGGCCCTCTTCCTGCAAATCGGAGTCACAGAATGTGAGATAGTGGGGTCCTGTCTCACAAGTGACCTGCACGCCACGGGCTTTAGCCTTGCGGATAAGGTCGACACTCTCTTTGGTGGAGATATGGCAGACATGGAGTCGGCAGCCGGTCTCCTCAGCCAAACGTATGTCACGTTCGATCTCCCCCCATTCGGATTCGGAGCAGATGCCCCGGTGGCCGTGAGCGCGTGCATATTCACCGTCGTGGATATAACCGCCGCGCAACAGGGAATTTACCTCACAGTGGGCGGCGAGAATTTTGCCAGTCTTGGCAATCCGGCGCATTGCCTCGCGCATCACCTCCTCATCCTGCACACCCGAACCGTCGTCGGAGAATCCGGCGACCCAGGGAGCGAGTGCCTCATAGTCGATAAGTTTATTACCCATGCGCTTGGCAGTGATTGTAGCGTATGGTATCACCTGCATCTGTGCATCACGCGCTATGATGTCGAGCTGCTGTTGCAGATTTTCTATAGAATCGGGAGCCGGATTCAGATTAGGCATGGTGCAGACGGTAGTGAATCCGCCGGCGAGGGCTGCCCGGGAGCCATCGTAGATGGTCTCCTTGTAAGAATAACCCGGTTCACGGAAGTGAACGTGCATATCCACGAGACCCGGCACGATATATCGGCCATCGGCATTTACAGCAACCGTAACCACATCGGAGGCATCGGGAGAAATATTTTCAAAGGAGATATTACGGGCAATCTGCTCAATCTTGTTTCCGTGTATGAGAATAGAGCCGTTTATGAATCGGCCGTCGGCCCATATTTTGGCATTGTTAATGAGAATGCGGGATGGTTGTTTCATAATCGTGAGGGTATAAAAAAGGGCAACTCACCGATGAGTCGCCCGAAATATCTGAAAAAGGAGGTTGCCGGGAGGCAGAAGCTTCCGTTTTGCATAGACTGAAGATGCTTGACAAACGATATTCGACTTTCAATAATTGCCGTCATTTCTGTATGTTTTGCGTGCAAAGTTAAGAAAAAATATTCAAATGTGCAAAATAAGTTTCAATAAAGGGCATGTCCTTCGCAGAACACGCCCTTTTGCTAGATGATCGTTAATAAATTATTAATGACAAGTGATTGCTTAACTTGATGAAAAAAGGTATATCTACAGTTTTAAGTACAATCAATATAAGTCAAAACTACAATCAATATCCCGGATTCTGGGTGATATTCTTGTTCTGGTCAATCTCTCTCTGAGGATAGGGGAGAAGTTCGTTTCTTCCGGCCTTGAATCCGTAAGAGGGACTTGAAGCATCGTCATGAACAAGAATCCAGTTGCCTTGGGCATCGATGTCAAGTTTCTCGATATTCTGACCCTGAGTGCCGAGCACTCTTTCAGCATCGCCCCAGCGCACAAGGTCCATGAAACGCTGACCCTCCATGCAGAGCTCAACCTGACGTTCGAGTTTGATCTTATCGAGGTCGATGTCGGTGTAAAGAGGAGCCTGAGCTCTTGAGCGCACCTGATTGACATAATCGAGAGCCTTGGCCGTATTGCCGCTCTGGAGATTAGCTTCAGCTGCACTAAGCAGCACCTCGGCATAACGCATATAGCGGAAGTTAGTGGCGGGGAAAGGCGACCAACCGCCCCAGTTCATGGAGACGTCTGTCCACTCATATCTGTTTTTCCAACCGCAATACAGACCATGACCGTGAGCGGGAGCATTAGGTTTCTTGGCGATGCCCATAACATCCTGAACGAAGTGCTGGTCTTTTACTACTGAAGTGGTGCGGTAGCCGTCGGCACCGTCACTCTTGATGAGAGCGGCGGCCAGAGCATCCTGAGGATTGAAGAATCCGTAGCCGGTGGTGTTGAAATTGCCGAATTCAGGTTTAATACCTGTAAAGTCGAAGTTGTCTTCACGCCAGCCCGCATACTGATATACGTAGCTCATGAGCTGCGGAGCGGTGGCATCTGTTTGTCCCGGAGGACAGTTGATTTCGAAGATGCCTTCATCGCTCCAGTTAGAGGGAGCTTTGATAATATTTTCATAATCACCGTCATAGAGAGCATACTTGTTGCTGGTGATAATATTCTCGAGCATCTGTGCAGCCTCTGAGTATTTTTTCTGGAAGAGATAAACCTTTCCGAGATAACCCTGTGCAGCGGCGAGGGTGCAGTGTGCGAGATTGGTTTTATCGCCGAGCGCCTGTTTCTGTGGCAGAGTGCCGAGGTCGATGGCATGACGGAAATCCTTGGCAGCCTGTTCAAGCATTTCGCCGTATTCAGAGTTGGTGACGCTTGTATATTCTGAAGGTTGCAGCACATGGTCGACAATCGGAGGATTTCCCCAGAAGACACCGAGATAGAACTCAGCCCATCCGCGCAGGAAGTAAGCCTCAGCCACACACTGCTTCATGAACGGAGTGGCATCCGTCTTGTTTTCCAAAGCTTCTATAAGCACATTCGAGAAATAAATCAGACGATAAGAGAAAGAGTAGATGTTGAGCACCTTGTCATTCTCAGTTGAGATATAGAATCCGGAGAACTGGTGGAGACCGGGTTGGTCGCCGGAGTTGGCACCCCCGGGCCAAACATCATCGCTGAGACAGTTGATTGACTGGATAACCTCGAATGCCATGTTGTTGATGTATGACATCGAGAGGGCGAGAGCGGTGGCAGCCTCCTCATCCGTGGAGTAATAAGACTCCGTAGGATAGACACCCTTCTGGGGGATGTCAAGTTCGCTCGAGCAGCTTGTGACACCGAGTCCCAAGCCGGCGATCGCACATAAAGAATATATAGTTTGTTTTATCATTGCAGTAAAAATTACGAGAGATTAGAAAGTGATATTGAAACCGAGACTAACTTTCTTGGTGATAGGATAGCCACCCATGTCGAGACCCTGGCTCGAGCCTGTGCCGGCACTGATTTCCGGGTCAAGACCGGGATAGTTGGAAATGGTGAAGAAGTCGTCGAGCGACACGTAAGCGCGGAAGTTTTCCACGAAGAACTTGCGAGTGATGCTCTTCGGAATAGTATAACCGAGCTGGAGCTGACGGATCTTGAAGAATGATCCGCTGAATACCTGGGCTGAGGAGAAGAGGTAACGTTCGGCATCGGTGCCACCATTTATCTGAGAAGCCGCCGGGATTGATGCGTTATGGTTGGAGGTGGTCCAACGGTTGGTGTAGAACACGTCCTTGATACGGTTGGATGTGAGACGGTCCTGACGCTGGAGACACATGTAGATATCGCTACCGAACTGACCCGAGCCTGTGGCTATGAAGTCGAAACCTTTATAAGCGAGGTTGATGTTCACACCGAGAGTGAAGTCAGGAATAGCATCACCGATGTTGGTTTTGTCGTTCTCGTCGGGAGTATCGGTAGTGACACGTTTGCCGTCGCGATTTACCCAATAGAGAGCTTTACCGGTTTCAGAATCAACTCCTGCATAATCATAGCCATAATAATGCCAAACTTTCTCACCCACTTCAAAGCGTGTAACTACGATGTTGGAGAAAGTAGTACCGTTGATGATGGGCACTGTGGGGTGAAGTTTCGTAACCTTGTTGCGGAGAGTAGAGAAGTTGGTATTGATAGAGTAAGAGAAGTCACCTACATTATCACGCCAGCCGAGCTCGATCTCGACACCTTCGTTGAGTACACCGCCTGCATTGATAGGAGAGGTAACGCCACCGAGAGAGAGTGTAGGCACGACACCGCTTACGAGGAGGCCGTCGGTGACCTTATGGAAGTAGTCGAACCCTAAGCTGAGTCGGTTGTCAAGAAGACGTGCGTCAAAACCGAGGTCCCATTGGGTCATTGTCTCCCAGCTGAGTTCAGAGTTACCGAGGGTAGTAGGTCCGTTACCGTTAACCCAGTTATAGTTGCCCGACTGATTGGTATCCCAAGTCCATACAGCGTTACCCCATTGACCCCAGCCATAGTTGCCGGTAGAGAAGGGACCGATGATAGAGGCATAGGAGTAGCTGCCGAGAGGAGCTACAGAACCGTTCTTACCCCAAGAATATCTGAGTTTCAAGAAGTCGAGAGCGGGGCGGCTCCAGCCCATGAAATCCTCTTCAGAGATGGTCCAGCCTAGGCTGACTGAGGGGAAGTAACCCCAACGGTTGGTGATAGGGAGCTTGGAGTTGTCGTAGGCATCGCCACGAATGGAAGCCTGAATCATATATTTGTTGTCGTAGGTGTAGCCTGCGCGGGCAAACCAGGAATAAACTGTAGATTCGCTGACATTGCCGCCTATGCCCTTGTCGGCACCTGCGTTAGCATAGTCAAGATAGCCCCACAGCTCAGGATTGTTGACCGGGATGGCGGGTACACCGTCTTTCTGGTTGGCGGCTCCGTAAGTGGATGAATAGGTATCTTTCTGGAAAGATAAACCGGCCATTGCTGTCACGGCATGCACCTGATTGAAAGTCTGATTGTAGTTAATGAAGTTTTCCCACTGATAGTAGATGCCTGTGCTATTGCTGGCGTTGAGGCTGAGGTTGGGAGAGTTGGCCTGTACGGATGCATAGTAAGGCACTTCGTAATGAGAATTGTGGGCGGATGAGAGGCGATAGCCGAAGCGTGAGGTAAGTGTAAGAGGTTTCCACGGATTGAAGAGAGCGTAAGCCGAACCTGTGACGTTGAAGCCGTATGATTTGTTAGTGGCACGGTCGCGCATGATCATAGGATGCACCTGTTCGCCTGTGTAGAAAGCTGAAAGTCCGTAATAGTCGCCGTTGCCATTTGTAAGGAGTTCCGATCTGTGGGCGTTCATGAGATCATATCTGCCCACTTCAGAAGGAGAAACGAGATTAGGAGTAAGAGGGTCGAGAGCATACACTGAAGTAAGCATCGCACCCCACTGGTCGGAAGATGACACGCTTTGGGTGCGCCAGCGTTCGGCTATTGTGGTAGCGCCGATCTTGAACCAGGGTTTGATCTGATATTCGGCATTCACGTTACCCGACAGACGGTTGTAAGTGTCGGAGTTGCCTCTTACCGGACCGTTGTTGGTGAGGTAAGCTATAGAAGCGAAGAGAGAACCTTTGTCGTTGGAACCCTCGAAAGTGACAGTGTGTTTAAACTGTTCGCCCTTACCGAAAGCTACATCAAACCAGTTGGTGTCGGTAGTGCCGTTCCAACCGAGAGCTGAGAACACACCCTCCTCGAACACACCTGCGTCAACCATATATTCAGTATATTCCTTGGAGTTGAGCATTGTGGGGCGGCGACCGATAGTCTCGTTGACATACTGGAAATCATATCTGATGGAACCCTGTTTACCCTTACCGCTCTTTGTAGTGATAAGCACGACACCGTTACCTGCCTGAGCACCGTAGATGGCTGCCGAAGCACCGTCTTTGAGCACTTCGATAGATTCAATCTGGCTGGGGTCGATGCCGGAGATGTCGCTCAGACGGATACCGTCGACTACATATAGCGGAGCCATGTCGGCGTTGGATGAATAACCGCGGACACGGATTGTAGGACTTGTACCGGGAGCGCCGGAAGTGCTCACAACCTGTACACCCGAAGTTTTACCTGCAAGTGCGGCAGTCGGGTTGTTGAGAGCCAGATTTTCGAGAGCTGTTCCCTCGATCTTGGAGATAGCTCCGGTGACATCACTCTTGCGCTGTACACCATAACCTACCACTACCATTTCATCGAGAGAGGTAGCTTCGCTCTTCAGCGTGACATCGAGAGTGCCGTTTACGGCCTTCAGTGACTGAGTGGTCATGCCGACATAAGAGAATACGAGAGTTGTGTTCTGATTGACGGTGATTGTGTAGTGACCGTCAAGGTCAGTGGTAGTGCCCTTCGCAGTGCCTTGTGCCATTACCGACACTCCGATGAGAGGCTCGCCATTCGTATCGACAACCGTACCGGAGGTTGTGACTTCCTGGGCCTTCAGGGTAAATCCCACCAGAAGGAACAGGACAAGTGTGGCGATCTTCTTCCAAATAAGCAATTGTTTGGTTCGATCCATAATGATAAGAAATAAAGTTTATGAAGTTAGAGTTTTTTCGGTATTCAGGAGGAAAGGAGGAGGCGCAAGTAACCTCATCCGCAAAGTTAATAACGGATTTCATAAAAATGGCATCAAAGTAAGGTTAGGGTAAATAAATTGAATATAAATTATTGATTATTAGTATATAATATAAGCCAGCGAGTAAAAAAAGGATAGGAATGACATAGTTATTTCAATAGTTTTTCAGTTGGTTTTAGGGTCGGTGGAGCGGTTGTTGTAGACAGTACGGATC
>CAZPHL010000058.1:0-15857 GCA_964586465.1 uncultured Sangeribacter sp. | reverse complement strand
CAAGAATATCGGCACTTTCGTATGCTCTCCTTACAGCCTCCTCTCCTTTCAACATTCCCAGATGACGATGTGGTATGGCTATCCCCTCCAGGGCGGCCGGATTTTTTACGTTGCCGAAAGTCACAAGTTCTATACGGGAGGAGAGCGCGGGATAATCTCTCCTGAGCACTCGTGTCATCTCAATCAATGCCGGCAGGTTCTTGATGGGATCATCGAGCCGGGCAGCCCCGAAAAGAATGGTGACCTTATCCGTTGACTCACTGCCTGCCTTGGGTGTCGAATCGAGATAAGGCATGTGGGCAGACTTCAAGTCGTCGGGCAGCCGGAATGCGTTGGGAATAACTGTCACAGATTGATGCCTGAGCAAGGAACTGTCGTAGGCTTTATCTGCCAGCCAATGGCTTACGGCGACGTATTTTATTTTCTCTGCCAGTTCGCCAAGCCGTTTCTTACGTTTCCATGTTTTCCGGGATATGTCGTTGTAGCCTTTCATCTTACCTAACAACGGACAATTACCACATTCCCATAAGAAGAGGTTACATTCCCCGGCATGGTGACACACTCCTGTCATGCACCACATGTCGTGCATAGTCCACACTACCGGTTTACCGAGACGCAGGATTTTCTCAACTCCGCGTAGAGAGAGCATACCTTGATTGACCCAGTTTAGCAGAATAGCATCAGCCTCTATGACCAGGGGATGCTTCCAAAGCGGCAGTCCGTCGGAGGCGGTGTCTATCTTGAAAAGCGTGTCGCGATTAAATCCGTTTGCAAGGAAGATTTTAAGTCGCTCGGCAATGAAATTTTGTCTGATAGCAGAGGGAGAGGCTGCCAATTCCACGTAGGGAGAATCCGTGAGTTTCTCCACTACCAGCATCCGGGCATCCTCCCCTATGGCCCGCAGAGCTTCCATCAACCGTCGGCTCACTACGGCTGCCCCACCGGTGGAATCACTTTTATTTATGATTACAATTTTCATTTTTCCTCACAGATCGTTTTATCAGCGGTTTATTTTATTCGCGGTGTATTGCTTCCCTAAGTGTCATTGTTTCCTCACATAAGTGACATATCTATAGGCGATACCCTCATCGGTGCGGGCGGTGTCTTCCGTCTCCTCCACCTTCCACTCATCAGGATTCAGGGGAAACGGCAGACGGGCATCAGCTTCCGGACATTCCGCATCAATCTCCGTGAGATAAATACGGGTGACCAATGGCATGAAAGCCTTGTAAATTTCCTCTCCTCCCATCACGAAAGGAGTTTCTTCGTCAACGCATAGCTCCAACGCCTCTTTTGGTGAGGCGGCTCTTTCTGCCCCTATAGCTTCAAATGCTGCGTTGCGGGTCAACACGATATTACGACGTCCGGGTAAGGGACGTTTTGGGAGGGAGTCCCAGGTCTTGCGCCCCATAATCACGGGATGCCCCATCGTCAGCGCTTTGAAACGTCGCAAGTCGGCCTTGATATGCCAGATAAGATCTCCGGCCTTACCTATCGCACCGTCTCTGCCGGCAGCTACAATGATGTTGACCTCCTTGTCAAGATTATTATCGGTCTTCCTTACCGGAGTTGTTTTATCCATAGAGAATCCAGTTGAATTGAATGAGATGAACGAGCGTACATCGCTATTATGGCACAAAAATAGGAATAAAGAATGACAATATAAAATAAAAATGACAGCCGCTATCCGGCGACCGGCATTGTGAACTGTATCCTGAAACGTGTGAGACCGTCGGTGGCCGTCTCTAAAGAGAATTTACATTGGTGCGCATTGAGCACTTCGCTTACAAAAAGCAACCCGAAGCCGTGCCCCGCGGGTTTGGTGGTGAAGAAAGGTACGAATAGCATCTCGGCCGCTTCTGGACTGATGCCCGGACCGTCGTCAGTGACAGTGATGACGCGACTGTGCGGGTCAAGTTCGAGAGTAACCAGGCCGCCAGGGCCGGTGCTTTCCGCAGCATTCTTTATAATGTTGATGAGCACCTGCTCTATCTGCACGGAATCAATGGACAGCAGGACTTTATTGTCAGGGAGACTCATCGAGAATCGGGCTCCGGTCATGATGCAGATACTTTCGAATGTCGTGAGCCAACCGGTGAGTTTGTCTGTAATGTCGGTATTCACACGTGTAGGTTCAGGAATCTTTACCGCTGATGCAAATCTGGTTATGAAGGCTCCCATATCACGACAACGGCGTTCACATACGGAAAGCGCTTCCGACAGATCGGCATCGCTTGTCTCCTTGGCTGCCGTACCGATTACGGTAATCATACCCGCCAGAGAATTATTCACCTCATGGGCCATCATTCGGATTACCTTCTCATAGGACTTGCGTTCGGCTTTCATCACCTCATCGGTGAGCTTTTCTATTAAAAGAAAGGGATAGCTTATCCCTCCATCCATGAAAGTGAGTCGGGAACACCGGTAGATCATTGAATCATTAAGTCTCACTACCTTCACTTCCCTGTGGTCGAGCTCACCTATTATCCGGCCCAACTGTGTTCCCGACTCACCGGGAGTCTTTTCCATCATATCTTCTTGCGAAGAGAATCCGATGAATTCAGCGGCGGCACGATTTCCGGCTTTTATTGAGCCATCTGTATTCTGCACGATTATTCCCATGGGAGAGACATCGATAAGAAGCGCAAGAAAGTAATCCTGTTCACGAAGTTTACGGCGCTCATGTTTCAGGGCGCGCATCATTCCGTTGAAGAGATCTACCACTCTATCAGCTTCAGGATCACCCACGTGGGCAAGTCGACTGGTGAAATCCTGATCCTGGAGCATATAGAATCCGTTGGCAATCGTTTTCAGAGGACGCGTCACTTTCCTATGGAGGAGGGCTACCGCAAGAGCACCTGCGAGGGCCAGCGCCCATACTATATCGTAGGCTATGCTTCCGGAAGCGATTATCCTGAGCAAGCCTATGGCCGCAATCAGCAGTATAACCGTAAAGGTGAATTTCCAGTTACCTCTCATCGGTGAATAATTATTCCGTAAGATTTATTTTTATGTCATACTTAGTCATACGCCGATAGAGAGCCTGCCGGGTAAGTCCGAGGATAGAGGCTGCCCGGCTCACATTACCTCCGGTGGCAATCAGGGCTTTCTCGATGGCTGCTTTCTCACTTGAATCAAGTTTGCGGAGAGTTTCAGGGGGCAGCCCGTCAAAGGATAGTCCCTGAGCCTGGAAATGAGCGGCCTCAAGTCTGTCGCCGGGGGTGACCAGAAGTGTACGTTCGATCACATTTGCAAGCTGGCGGATATTGCCGGGCCATTGCTGGCGTTTCAGCAGCTCCATACCTTCCGGTGTCACCTCCGGCACTTCACGATTCAGGGTCTTACAGGAGTTGCGCAGGAAGTGATTCACCAACAACGGTATGTCATCAGGACGCTCACGTAAAGGGGGAAGGGTTACGGTGATAAGATTGATGCGGTAAAAGAGGTCTTCACGGAAAGTTCCTTTGCTCATCCTATCGGCAAGGTCGGCGTTTGTGGCACAGACCACCCTTACATCGGCGCGACGCGTGCGGCTGTCGCCAAGGGGTTCGTAGGTATGTTCCTGCAGCACTCTCAGGAGCTTAACCTGCGAATTGAGGTCAAGGTCACCGATCTCGTCAAGAAAAATGGTGCCCCCTTCGGCCTTGGCGAATCTTCCTTCCCGATTGGCGATGGCTCCTGTGAAAGCTCCCTTACGGTGGCCGAACATCTCACTCTCGAAAAGAGAATTGGGAATACCCCCTAAATTCACCTTAACCAGAGGCTTCGGGCTACGTCGGGAATTAATATGGAGCGCTTCGGCTATGAGTTCTTTTCCGGTGCCGTTCTCGCCCATTATCAGCACAGGGGCATCGGTGGGTGCCACACGCTCGATGGTATCAAGTATCGACATGAGCACCGGATCACGTCCGATGATACGTGACCTGTCAAAAGAGGGAGAAGACTCATGGGGGTCAGCCCGAGTAAGAGACACGGCTGTGGCAATGTGTTCGAGCAATATGGCGTTATCCCACGGTTTGGTGATAAAGTCAAATGCGCCTGCCCTCATTCCCGCCACGGCCAAAGGTATATTGCCCCATGCCGTGATGAGAATCACGGGCACATCAGGCTGAAACAGTTTTATCTGTTTCAACAATATTATCCCCTCGTCGCCCGAAGTGGAGCTGGAGAAGTTCATATCCATGATGACAAGATCAGGACGTGTGGCACGGACGCAGGCAATGGCTTCTGCCGGAGAAGCTACGGTAGTTACTTCATATCCGTTGCGTCCCAGCAGAAGCTTTAATGACAGTCTTATTGAATGGTCATCATCTACTATCAGAATCATACCTACAAATTTAGTGATTTTTCTTCAAAACCGACAGTTGGCGGCTAACTGATTATTCTGATTTCAATGCTTCAGCGGGGCTGATACGCATGGCACGCCTTCCCGGAAAGTATATACCTATCGCCGTCATTACTGCCAGTAATACCCAAGCCACAGAAACACAGACACAAAACCGCACCGGTTCGAAAAACCCCTTATACCACACTGTGAGTTCGTAACAGGTGAGCAGATAATCTAAGCCGATGGCTACGGGGGTGACAGCGAGAAGCAAGAGTTCACCTTCTCCGAGTATGCGGCGGAATATATCAGAGTGTTTTGCTCCACATACCATCCTGAGGGAGATTTCTTTCATACGCCGGCGGGTCCGGAACCAGAAAGTACCCAATATGCCCAAGAAGATGTTGACCATCAGAAATATGGCACAGACGATTGTGTTACGTGTGTCAGCCTCACGATCACGGTTGTAGTTCTTTTTGATGGTATCAAAAGATTTTACCGAGGCGATGTACCAGTTGCCGACACGTAGATAGCCGTCGGCATCGGTCATGAGTTGTGCGGCAAAATCAGAATCCATATTGTCGAGTACCCTTACCGTGACCTCATTTGCGTAAGGATAATGCCAACGTTTCATCAAAGTAATAACGGAGCTCCCCATATAGCCATAGCTTGTAGCATAGTCGTTATAACGCATTGGTTTAAAGGAGGTGTTGAGGGTCAGTGTATCGTCATTATCTCTTAACACTATCTGTTTCCCATAAAGCGATTTTAGAGATTTGATGCCCTTGTCTTGCAGCGCGTTGTCGCTGAGAAGAGCTTGGTCGTGTCTCAACGCCTCGGCCAGGGCCTCGGGGGTCTCACCGTTAGCACCCACTATCCTGAATACCTTGAAGAAATCAGGTTCGACATTACGGTTAAGAAAAGGACGGTCGGCCATACTGAATGTATCGATATCGACCTGAATAGAAGAGTTGTTGGCGTTGTAGGGATAAGAATTGCGGCTTATGGCAGCCGCGGCTATTTCAGGCCGGGCTTTGATTCTCTCTAACAAAATCAACAGATCGGTAGTGGCTGCGTCGTCGTCGGGATAAGGTGTATAGTCAGGGGCAGCTTCCGATACTGTCCTGACATCGAGCACATAGCAATGTGAGGCATCATAGCCGAGAGGCTCGTTGATTATGGAAAGAGTGGTGTAGATTTTGTCGGCGAGTACAAACAACACCACGCTGACTATGAGAAGTTCAACCGCCATCCAGATATTTGTGCGCCATTCGTTGCACATCTGTACCAATAATTTTCGTTTCATGGTTGTCATTTGTTATGCCCCGTAAGGGCGTTTACGATTTTTCCACGCGATGCCTGCCAAGAGGGAATCAGGGCAGAAAGGAAATTAAGCACGAAGCAGAATAGAAGGGCTGTGCCGAAAACAGAAAAATTGAAAATCATACCGAGTCTCAGTCCCCTTACCTCTCCTCCGGAGGCGAGCACAGTTTCTCCGCCCAAGAATATGAAAGCCAGGCTCAGTAATAGGCCTATCATACCGGCTACCACCGTGATGATGAGATTTTCGATAAACATCTCCATCATTATGCTGACACGTGTTGCACCGAAGGCTCTCCTCACTCCTATCTCATCTCTCCTGCGGCTCAGCCGGCTATGGGTAAGACTACTGAGATTGATGGCGGGAATAAGAAGAAGTATTGTGTAAACCAACAGATTATGTCTTCTCACAGCTCCCATATCGGGATCCATATTGAAATATGTCATATTTATAAATGTAAACTGATCGTATGGAGTCTGATGACGATAGAATTCCCATCCGGCCACTTTCACCTCGTCTCCGAACTTGTCCCAGACCTGATTATATTCTTCCCGTATTTTGGGGAAATCAGCCTTATCGTGTGCCAGGATTATAACTCCGAGGGGGCCCATGTAGGTGGTCCATGTTATTTTATCTGTGCCCGTTGATGTGAGGGGCAGCCATAGATCTGATTTTGCAAAAGTGGTGAGGTTGCTCACTTCCCGGACGACTCCGCAAACTCTGTAAGAGACATGATCGACGGTGAACTCACGGCCGATACAGTCCGTAGTGTCAAAGAGTTTACGGGCTAAAGATTCGCTCAAGACAGCCACCTGTCTTCCTGCTTCCACATCGGCCCTATCGTAGGGATTGCCGCTGATGAAGGTGAAGTCCATTACTTTCCAGAATCCGTCGTCGGTATCTTTCCGATAGGCTCCAAAAGGATTTTTCCCTTTTACGGATAGATGGCTCTCTCCCCTGAAAGGGGTAAACACCCCTACGGCCTCGGGTGTGGTCATTTCATAGAACGTGCGCCGAATAGTGTTGTAGCCCATAGGTCCTGTGGATGAATTCTTTTCCGGTGTGGAGCCCCAGTCCTTATTACCGAGAGATGCATGGGTCTGGATAAGCCATCGGTCGCGGTTGCTTTCGGGAGCGAAAGGGGCCACCTTAACCTCATCTATCATTACAATAATCATTATGAGGAATATGGCAAGGGCTGTGCCACCGACACTTATGGCGCTCAGAAGCGGTTGCTTTACAAGCGACCCCCATGCCTGCTTGAGATATCGTTTTATTGACATAGGTTTTCTTTTGATGAGTCTTAAGTATTATTCTAATCAGGTGAAATCAGATCCGGTTACATGACTTGACAACCGTCGAAGAATCGGATTATCCGGTCGGTTCCTTGTGCCTGTTCTTCGTTGTGGGTTACCATCATAATTGTGCGACCGTCTTCACGGTTAAGGAGATGCAGCAAATTCATCACCTCGTTACCCATCTTGGAGTCGAGATTACCCGTAGGTTCGTCGGCAAGTAGGATTTCGGGGTCGCCCACTATGGCGCGAGCTATAGCCACTCTCTGACACTGGCCTCCCGACAGTTGAGAGGGCCGATGATACATGCGATGTCCTAATCCTACGCGCTCAAGAACCCGTGCAGCACGTGTCTGCCGTTGTGATTCGCTCATATTGCGGTAGATTAATGGTAGCATGACATTATCCAGAACATTAAGCGTATCGATGAGATGGAAACTTTGAAATACGAATCCGAGCTTCGAATTACGGAAAGCCGCAAGAGTTGAATCTTTTAATCCTATGACATTGGTGCCGTCTATGATGACAGAGCCTGAAGTAGGATCGTCGAGTAAGCCTACGATATTAAGCAACGTTGATTTCCCGCATCCGGAGGGCCCCATGATGCTCACGAACTCTCCCTTGTCGATGTGTAGATTCACATCTTCGAGGGCCTGCGTCTCTATCATGTCCGTTGAATAGACTTTATTGACATTTTTCAGTGTTATCATTTTTATCCGGTATTTGATTGTTATCTTACTTTCAGAGTTTTCGCCTCCTTAAAATCGCTCATGTCGGATATCACGACTCTGTCGCCGACCCGGGCTCCGTGTACCACCTCTACAAATTCATAGTTAGAGTCGCCGAGCTTTACCTCCCGTTTCTCAAGAATCTTGTTATCAGGACTTATGAAGAATAATTCGTATGATCCTGCTCCTGTATAATAGGGTCCGTTGGGTATACGCACCACCTCATCCACCACATCACAACTGATGTAGACATCGGTTTTCAAGCCGGAGCGAAGTCGCGGATGGGCATCCTCATCGAGCCGGACAGTGAATTTGATTACGCCGTTATGTGACTGAGGAGTGAGATTGGCTACAATTCCGGAGAGTTTCTCTTTTCCGATACGCACCGTTACATGACTGCCCACGGCCACACGGTTGGCGTAAGAATCGGAGATTTCGGCATCAATACGGAAGTGGTTCAGATCTGAGATGACAGCAATTTTCTGACCTTCCGTCACTTTTTCACCGATCCGGTCCTGTATGAACGTCAGTGTGGCCCGGCGTGGGGATCTCACCTGTGCATCCTCAAGCGTACGGCTCATTTCACTGAGGTTGTCTTGAGCTATGTCAATATCAAGGTTCTTGACATTATCACCGGCAGCGGCCACTTTCTCTTCATTTGCCAGTTGCTCTTTCAGTTGTCGAAGTTCCAACATTCCGGTTTTCACAGCCAACTCCGCCTGGCGGATACGGTCGCCCGTGCCGGAGCCAATGCTGTCAAGATATTGTTCATTTCTCAGTTCCCCTTCAAGGATGCTCAGAGCCATTTCCTTGACTTTAACCTGCATTTTCAGGTCGCTCAAACGAGTGGAGGAATTCACACGCTGTTGTTCCAGTTCATGACGTTTCATGGCAATCTGGTTGGTGAGGCGTTTCACTTCGGTCTCAGTGCTCTGCAGATCCAAACGCAGCAGAGGTTCGCCGGGTGCCACAGAGTCTCCTGCCCTATGGTAAACCTCTACAATACGGCTATTGATGGGAGAGGTGATGATTTCCTCAAATGCGGGGCTCACAGTGCCTGTGCCGGTGACAGTAATTTCTATAGAGCCTATGTCGGCGGTGGCGAGCTGAAGGTCGGAAGCCTGCACTGATGTTCGCATCAATCCGGCAAGACCAAATATCATGACCACTGCCACTGCGCATACCGCCCCTATGCGCAACCATTTGAGGCGCTTCCTTTTTCTGCGTTCCGATGCCGGTATCTCTTTATCCATATTTTTATTATTATAGACTATGTCGGTTATTTATTATTTCAGTGTTTATTTAATATTTTATTGTTTCCGCCTTCCATGAAAGGTACCCTCTGCAGGTTGATTGTGATTCGGTGTCATGAAAGCATCCTTTTTCCCTGAGGATTTGGTTTCGCAAAGCTATAGGGCTGCTCAACCGGCGGGACTCATGCAAAAAGATATGACAATCCTTGTGCCAAAATATATAATTGATTGGTATTAAGGATAAAAGCAATTTAGTTTATGTCCGTTTCCGTACACATTTGTCCGCAGGGAGTGATGATGGTGTCCGCTTGGGGCACGGGGTAGAGTTCAAGCTGCTTTTTACTAAAGAGAGAATAAGGGGCTTGGAGAGATATTCTTGTGAAAAGTTTGGATAACTTCACTTGCATTATTTTTGGTAGCTAAGGAAAATTCATTAATTTTGCCATTATAATCCAAATTCTATCCGATTGTAATTTAAATTTATTCCGATGAATTACACTGTCATTGACTTTATCAGCCTGCTCGGGGCTGTCTGCCTGTTTCTGTATGGCATGAAAGTGATGAGTGAGGGTCTCCAGAAAGTAGCCGGCGACCGTCTCCGCAATATCTTGGGTATCATGACTAAAAACCGTGTTACCGGTGTACTCACAGGTATCATTATCACAGCCTTGATCCAGAGTTCGAGTGCTTCCACAGTGATGGTGGTAAGTTTCGTAAACGCGGGTCTCATGAGTCTCGCACAGTCAATGGCGGTTATCTTCGGTGCCAACGTCGGCACCACGGTCACCACCTGGATTATCTCGGCATTCTCTTTTGAAGTCAGCATATCCGACTACAGTATATTGCTTCTTGCCGTAGGTGTGCCAATGCTGTTCATGAAGAAAAGCACCTACAAGAGCTTCGGTGAGTTTCTGATCGGTTTCTGCTTCCTTTTCATGGGTCTTGACTTGATCAGCAAGTATGTACCTGATTTGCAGGCTAATCCTGAGATGCTGAAGTTTGTCACCAACTATACGACCCTCGGTTTCGGTTCGGTTCTGATTTTCTTCTTCTTCGGTATCATCCTCACTATGGTGGCTCAAAGTTCCGCCGCTACTTTCGCCATTACCCTTATCATGTGTTCACAGGGTTGGATAACCTTTGAGTTGGGATGTGCGATTATCCTGGGTGGTAATATCGGTACGACGATCACTCCGATTCTTGCGTCGTTGAGCGGTAATCTTGCGGCCAAACGCACCGCCATGGGTCACGTTCTGTTCAATGTGATAGGCTCCATCATAGTGCTCTGCATATTCACTCCGTTCATGACCTTTGTAGCCGACATCACCGAATGGTGTAACGGTGTCAATCCTCACGACATAACAAAGGCGGAGGAAGCGGCCATGGCAGATTCCACGCTTTTGAATCCCGCCGGTGGTCTTACATCTAAAGCCCAGAGCTCAATTGCTTTCGGTCTGGCCATGTTCCCCACTGTGTTCAATGCGTGCAACTTGCTTATCATGATCTGGTTTACGAAACTATACGTGAAAGTGGTATGCTGGATTATGCCTGCCAAGCACAAGGACGAGGAGGAGGACTTCTCTCTCAAATATATCGGACGAGGCATGTTGTCAGCTTCCGAGCTCAACATCACACAGGCACAGAAAGAGATCGCGGTTTACGGCGAACGCGTGTCGCGTATGCTTAAGATGGCGCGCGACCTTATTCACCTTCCGGAGAAAGAGCCGCAGTATACAGACACTTACAATCGTCTTGAGAAATATGAAGAGATTTCCGACAGGATGGAGATTGAGATCGGCAACTACCTCAATCATGTGGCGGAGGGTCGTCTGAGTCCTGAAGGTAAGATGCGCGTAGCCGGTATGCTCAGGGTGATCAGTGAGATAGAATCAATAGCCGACGGCTGCTTCAATGTGGCCAAGGCACTCAAGCGTCAGCACAGCAACCATGTGGATTTCGCACCGGGTGTGCTTAAAGAGATCGACACCATGTATGACCTTGTGGAAGAGGCAATGGATAATATGGTAGGCATATTGCGTGAGATGGAGACACCGGAAGACTCACTTATCATCAAAGCCTACAATAAAGAGCGCGAGATCAACAATCTGCGCAATTCTCTGCGTGATTCCAACATATTCAATATCAATAATAAGGAATACGGCTATCAGGAAGGTATCTTCTTCATGGATCTCATCAGCGAGGCTGAGAAGATCGGCGACTACATGCTCAACGTAGTAGAGGGTGTGAAGCATCAGTTCCGTCCTACAGCCGACCAATAAGCTTTTTAGAGCAGTTACAACATAACCATTTAAAATCACAGCCATGAACAGTCATCGCTATTGCGTCATCATGTGTGGCGGGGTGGGATCCCGATTCTGGCCTTTCAGCCGAAACGACCGTCCGAAGCAGTTTCTGGATTTCTTCGGCACGGGAAAAAGCCTGCTCCAGCTCACAGTTGAACGGATTTCTCCCATTGTCGGCCCGGAGAATATCATTCTTGTCACCAATCAGAAATATGCCGACATTATAAGCGAACAATTACCTCAGGTAAAAGAGTCGAACATTCTCCTCGAACCGGCGCGTCGTAATACGGCTCCATGCATCTGTTGGGCCGCGCATCATATATACGCTCTCGATCCGGAAGCTTCAATCGTGACTCTCCCCTCCGATCATCTTGTGCTCAGGGAAGCTGAATTCCATAAGAAAATAGAGGAGGGATTCCAATTTGTGGAGAGCGGTGACAGACTTCTTACATTAGGCATACAGCCAACAGGACCAAACACAGGCTACGGTTATATCCAGCAAGGTATAGCTGTAAATGAATGGCCCGGAATACGTAAGGTGAAGTCATTCACCGAAAAACCGAATCTTGAAATGGCCAGGCTGTTTCTTGACAGCGGTGAATTTTTCTGGAACGCCGGTATCTTCCTATGGTCGGCCAAGAGTATTCTGAAAGCCTTCGAGAAATACGCTCCCGAGATGGCGCAACTGTTTGAGACCTCCGGAGGAGTATATGCAACCGGTCAGGAGCCTGAATTTATCGACCGTATCTTCCCCAGAGCTACGAGCATTTCCATAGATTATGCTATCATGGAAAAAGCTGACAATGTTTTTGTGGAGATTGTCGACATAGGTTGGAGCGATCTGGGCACCTGGAATGCACTCTACGAGGCCTCACCACGCAATCAGGACCGCAATGTCACCCAAGGATGCAAGGTGCTCACGGCAGGATGCGAAGGTTCAATGTTTGCGGTAAGCGGCGACAAGATCATCGTCGCAGCCGGCCTCAAGGACTATATCGTGGCCGACAACGGTAATGCCCTGCTCATCTGCCCTCTCGCTGACGAACAGAAGATCAGGCAGATTGTGAATGAGGTGAAAGACCGTTTCGGTGAAAAATATGTGTGAGCGGTGCCCCGGCTCCCATCACGTCTAACAATATCTTTATGCTTAAAACCATTCGTTTCTCTCTCATATTTCTACTTTCTCTCCTCTGCAGTTGCGGCAAGAACGACTTCCGTCTGCAATTCTCTTTCCCTAAGGACATATCAGCCAACATTCAGCTCGTATATTACGCCTCCAATAAGAAGGGGGGACTGATTATCGAGACTGTTGCCTCGATAATGGAGGGTAAGGGAGAATTACGTTCAGCCGTATATAATCCAACCCTACTCTATCTCAATGCGGGGGGTAATGTGCCTACGGTAGTATATGTGGAGCGACACGATAATATAGAGATATCCGGCTCAGACCGTAACCCGGCATTGTGGACTATAGGAGGTAACCCCATAAACGAAGATCTTACCCTCTGGCGTAACGCCCATGCCACCACTCTTATGAGCGGAACTACCCGTGAGATCAATGAGGCTGTGGCAGACTATGTGGAGGGTAATCCCGATAACCCTGTTTCGGCGATACTTCTCCTTACCGCTTTCTCGCGCAGCGAGGATGAGGCGCAGTTTCTTGCTCTCTGGTATGGACTCGGTGAAAAAGCTGATAAACAACGTTGGATGAAGATGGTCAGCCGGTCGGATCTGCTGTATCACAATATAAGGCGTCCGGGCAAATTACAGAGCATGACGCTCCGTTCGCTGGTAAACGGTGTGGACACCATCCGCCCTTCGGCAGCTTCGGCCACCATCCTTTTCTTCTGGAACAATGGCATGGATGGCCGCAATGAACTTATTGATTCACTGAAAATTCTTGCGAAGGAGTATCCCGACTCCTCCGCAAGAGTTATTGCAGATATATGTGTGGATGCCGATTCGGTGAACTGGCGATCACCGTTGCGCAAGGATTCCACAAAAAATATCGCCCGATTCTGGGTACCGGCCGGTTTAGCCGACACACGTCTGATGGAGCTTCAGGTTCCGAAGACCCCCTTCTTCATGGTTGTGGCGCCCAACGGAGAGCAGACCTACCGTGGAGCTGACGCTTCGGCAGCTATGAACGCTTTCCGCGCCCTTGCCAAAGAAAATAAATAACAGTTAAACCCACACGCGTGCTCACAAAAACCTATTCAGCCGCTATACACGGCATCGACGCTATTCCGGTGACGATTGAGACCGATTGCAACAACGGCGCACTCTTCTCAATCGTAGGATTACCTGACACCTCTGTGAAAGAGAGTCACCAGCGAATGGTGTCGGCCATAGCCAACAGTGGAATAAAATTTCCTCGTAAGGGTATCACTATCAATCTTGCTCCGGCCGACATCAAGAAAGAGGGTGCGGGATTTGATCTTCCCATGGCTATAGGTGTTCTGACAGCAAGCGGTGTGGTGACCGCAGAAAACCTGTCTGATTACATGGTGATGGGTGAACTTTCGCTTGACGGATCCGTGCTCCCCGTGAAGGGTGCTTTACCCATGGCCATCAAAGCGAGAGAACTCGGGTTCAAGCGGCTGATAGTGCCGGAGGCTAATCTCACAGAAGCCGGTGTGGTAAACAAAGTTGAGGTTTATGGAGTAAAGACATTGTCTGAGGCTATCGCTCTCATAACAGGCGAATCTTCGATTCAGCCCGTAAGGATCAACACCCGTGAAATATTTGCGGCGGAGGCGGAAAGCTTTGATTTTGACTTTTCTGAAGTAAAGGGACAGAATTCTGTGAAACGTGCTTTTGAGGTGGCCTGTGCCGGGGGACACAATCTTTTGATGATTGGTCCGCCGGGAGCCGGAAAATCCATGATGGCTAAGCGGTTACCCTCCATTCTGCCTCCTCTCAGTCTTGGTGAGGCTCTCGAGACCACTAAAATACATTCCGTAGCCGGGAAACTGACAAGAGGCTCGATGCTCATGACGCGCCGTCCCTTCCGCACCCCTCATCACACTGTGTCACCGGTAGCCCTTGTAGGAGGAGGCAACAGTCCTATGCCCGGTGAAATATCGCTGGCCCATAACGGCGTTTTGTTTCTCGATGAATTTCCGGAGTTCCCTCGCCACGTTCTGGAAGTGATGCGTCAACCAATAGAAGACAGGATAATAACTGTGTCGCGTGCAAGATATACTGTGGATTACCCTGCTTCATTCATGCTTGTGGCCTCTATGAATCCTTGTCCATGCGGTTACTACGGACACCCTGTAAAGCCTTGTACTTGTCCCCCGGGAGCAGTCAGCCGTTATATGAACCGCATTTCGGGACCTCTGCTTGACCGTATAGATCTTCAGATAGAGATACAGCCTGTAAGTTTTGATGATATGGCAGATACGCGTCCGGCGGAGAGCAGTGCTACGATACGTAAGCGAGTGATGGCAGCCCGTGCTATCCAGCAGTTGCGTTTTCAAGGAGAGAAGGGTATCTACTGTAATGCCCAGATGAACTCCCGGTTGCTACATAAATATGGCTGGCCCGACGAAGTAGGTCTTGCAAAGCTAAAGGACCGAATGACCAAGCTCAACATGTCGGCACGTGCCTTTGACCGCATCCTGCGCGTGGCTCGCACTATCGCTGACCTGGATTATTCTTCAGTGCTTCCGGCTCCCGATTCACCTTCCTATACGGAAGCTTTGGCAGTTGCGGCTGTCAGTCCTGTCACCGTCAGTCATATCGCTGAGGCTATCGGCTATCGATCTCTCGACCGTGCCAACTACGGCAAAACATTCTGATAAAGAGCGTCACATAATCGCAGTCCTTTTGAGGTCACAATTTGTAACCTTAGAAAGATCAAATAATCAGCAATCCTTATTTCTGAGTTTTTGCATGTTCTTTTTGTTGTAGGCTTCTCCTCTATTTAGAAGGTATTCAAATTTAACCAAGTTGTCTTCAATTTCAATATAGACGAAAAAAGCCCTTTTATCTCCTATCCGTATACGATATACACTATTTAGTGACTCGATCTTTCTACAATTAGAAATACATCGATTGATTGAGCCAATTTTACGTTGTCGATTGCATCTATCACTGATTTAAGGATTTTTCCGGAAAGCTTTCGCACTGCCTTTTCAAAATCCTTAGAATAATCTACTTTCATTTCCGGTGTTGGTCGAGCCAGTTTTCAAAGTCTTTTTTTTCATCAGCGTTTAGCATCGCTTTTCCTTCAGGACGAGTTGCTACGAGATATTTATAGACTTCGGCATCCTCCATGTCTTCGCTTTCGCGAATGAGCAGGTCTTCTATATATTTTTTTAGATTTGTTCCCATGGCAGTTGCTTTCAGATTGAGGGCCTGAAAGACATTCTCAGGGATATCTATAAGTTTTCTTCTGGTGGGTATTTTTACTGAAGTTCCCATATCAATATTATTTATAAGCAAAATTAATTAATATATATGATATATACAACAATTTTAATTGGCTATCGCTCTCTCGACCGTGCCAACTACGGCAAAATATTCTGATTTTTTGAAAGAAAAAAATAAAAAAAATTGGAGGGATGAACCTTTTAAACTATGGGGATGTTATAATATCAGAAAATCGTTTCATGATGTTAGGTTAGTT
>CAZPHL010000057.1:0-15923 GCA_964586465.1 uncultured Sangeribacter sp. | reverse complement strand
CAATCCGGAACTCTACAATCACCCATTGACTCGCAAAGAATACGCTGGTTATTAACTCTAATATAGAATCTATGACAGTTAAGGAACTCATCAATGCTCTCCAAAAGATGGATCAGGAGAAGTCGGTCTATTTCCGCGATGGCCGGAAATGTAAAGCTGTAACAATGGTGACAAACTCCCCACATACAAACGGTATGATTGTGGAGCTCACCAATGAAGAGTGCAATCTCAAACACACAAGACGCTGACAAGCGTTTCTCTCGGCATTTCTCCCTTCGGATAATTATAAGTTATATTACCGAGGGGAGATAACTTGTTAAAATCAAGAATAATCAGTAAATTTGCGGTATGGAGAGAATTAATTTAAGTAAGAATGAGAAGAAGGTGCTTCGGTTGGTAGCCTCTGGTCAAGATTGCTCTGATACTTTACCGATGAATACATTCGTTGGGTGCGTCTATTTACTTGAGAGCAGAGGGTTGGTCAAGGCAGCATACACCGAAGGAGGTGGAGTTGACGCTGCACGACTGACTCAAAAAGGTAGATACCTATTAGCAGAGAATCCTACTCTAAGCAACTGGTGGCATTATAAACCTCTCATTAAGACCATCGTTTTGGCAATCTCCGCCATCGGAGGCTTGGCAGGATTTATCGCCTTGTTGAGGACTTGTAACTAATCCTCATCCTCATCTTTAGGATAGAGTGCAGACATTATCGCCCGACTCTCTTCCCAATCTTTGCTCCAGCGGATTGAATCACCTCTGACAAGAATAAATTGAGGAAAACCGATGCAACGTGGCTCTTCATCATCGAATCCCGGCTCATAGACGTCGTAACCTTTCCACTTGCCTATAAGGTCGGCATTATCATAAATACTTTTTTTAGCAAATTTTAGAATTTTTTCTTTAGTCATATTTGTTTTATTGATAGAAATTTTATAATTTTGCTTTGTGGGATTGGAGAAATCCTCTACCCGAAGTTCTTTCCCGGACGAAAGGCGTTCTTATGAAAGCCCTGATAGGATCGAGCAAAACCGATTAAGTTCGTGAAACTGTATCTCCAAGGACGTACAGTTATTAATGGCCGCTAATTCAGTGGTCATTATTTTTTCTGCTCCCATAACTTCTTGAAATAACGCTTGAAATCAGACCGCTGAACCATCCGAAAATCAATAGGCATTAATCGTCCTCTTTTTAATATCATAACCTCTTTAAGATTTTCATTTTCTTCAAATGCTTTCTCTAACTGAGACGAAATATAGTTTGTGTCTTTTGTGCCAGTTAAGTCAATAAGAATGCGTTCAGATTGCCTACCTCCTTTCGCTAAATTGTGATCAAGTGAACTTTTGCCTGTCGAAAGCTTTCCTTCTGCATAGAATACCTTCCCATCTTTCGCAAAGATGAAATCTGCACTTTTAATTCCGTGTGGATTACTCAACAAATAGCAATCGTACCCATTCTTAGCCATCTTTTGCGCCATCTGAATATTCTTAGACAATTCCAGATTATCTTTATTTATCTTCTTAGGCAATTCCTCGGTGGCGAAAATAGAACCTTGTGGAGTTGAATAATGACCAGAGCGAATAAAACCACCTTCTTGTATTATCTGCAAATCAAGAGCAACACGTTCTCTATTCGTAGTCAGTGCATTTCTTTGACGTACATAGGTTGCTATATCAGACTTAATATCACCACTAAGGTTTAATGCTCCTTTGGTTACACTTTGCCCTACCACACCACTAATAACATCACTTCCGCTCTTCCCAAGTATATGCGATGCGTATTCAGGATTGACGCGAAGATTATCCACTCGGAGTAGATTGATTCCGCGGTCAAGCTTGATATTGTTGATATAGTCATAGAAATTGGCAATAACTTTGCCATTCTGAGGGTCATAATAACGTAGTACTCCATCTATTTTCTCAACCGTAATGATATGACCAGATATTGAATACTTGCTCTGGGTATTCCAACACCAGTCTATATGATAGCGTCCGTCTTCAGAAATAGATGATTCAAGTTCTGCGATAAGTTGTTTGCGATTGGAGACAGTTTTATTCCAGCCGCGTTTATACCTACGACCATCAGGACCGAGACAAGCATAAGAATAATACTCCGCTCCTATGCGTTTCTTGGCTGGGATATTACCGTCTGCATCAACCCATATCTCATTTGTCTTTTGTGATAGTTTCTCCAGCCAACTTCCTTTAGTATTGGCCAATGCTTCAAGATTCAGACCGCGACGGCGCAACTCATTTGCTACTACGCACGTCTGACAATTTATTCGGTATGCTTCTGATACCGAATAATTAGGATTACCTCGCATTACGTTGGCTTCAAAGAATGTCATAGGCTCGGCAATATCCACTCCGAGAGCCTTTGCTACTTCTTGTAGATTGGCTCTCATAGCCGGGTCTTGCATCATCCTACGTACAAGTTCCGTCTCAGCCTTAATCTTATCTTCAATATATTGCTTAGCAAGTTTATAATCAATCTTGAATGCATCGAAATCTGGGGCATAGTGATCACCTTCAAGAAGTATAAAGATATTTCTTAAGTCTGGGTCTCGATAAAAACCGATTCTTTTCGATAACTCCATAAGATGCTCCATACGGTTCTGATTCCAAGCTATCTGAATCCGTGCCATATCTTCAGGAGTCCTCGCAGCGTGACGTTCAGCCGCAATCTCCAAGGCGGTTTTCTTGGGCTCTACTTTCGGTTTCAGAATCTCTTCTACCGTCTCACGGTTATCCTTAATGAAATAAGGGAGCGCACCCCTTGCTTCGGCTTTCTCAATACGCTCTTGGTTATCTTTAATCCAATTTTTAAATCCTTCCGGCACATCAGTGACCTCATTGACGCTCTCGGTCGAGTTTTCAGAATCCTCAGCCCAAAACTCCTCTTCAGTTTTCAGGATCGGGATGGTGTAGCACATGCAATTCATCTCAGCTGGTGTTTGGGTCTATAAATACGTTCAATCATTTTTAATGAATTGTTGGTTGCCGAGAACGTACTTGTCCGCTCAAACTCAGCCACACACTCAAACCTATCCTCCGGCATCCAATATTCCGAAATAAATAGCGGTTGAGTCTGCTTCTCACACCAATCGTAGAAGGCTTCATGGTCGAAGATATTCTCTCCATACCCCATTGTATTCCAATAAGGGATGTCGCAATAAATTGTTGAGTCTGGGAGTATTTCGATGTTGCGGTAGTCAGCCACTTTCATCTCATACTCCCCAAAGCAAAAGGGAGTGAGCATTCCACCATTAAGTTTTTGACGCCTAAATTCCCAAATCCTATTTCCGGCTTCTCCGGATTGCATATCATAGCATTTTCGGGGGGGGTGTATTCTGCACTCTGTAATCGATAAATAACCTCTGGGAGCGTTCCGTTGTCTCGTGGTCGGCTGGTCTTGCACCCCCCCCCCAATTACAGACGGCATCAACTTGCACACCTCACGGAATTTCAATCTCCTTTCATTGGGAGTCTTGGCAAAAATCATTTCGTGGACTGCCTTCTTGTATGGTTCAATCTCCTTTGAGTAGAGATAATTCTTTTGATTATTGCCGAAGCTCCACACAAGCCTTACGTATGGGTCTGAATCCCTGCGTCTGTAAAACTCCTCACGGCTTATCCATTCCGAACCATCAGGAACATTACCCTCCAGGCAATCGCGGAAGAGAACCACGGAATCGTTAGTATCAGAGAAATGCACCTTGCCAAACTTGCCTGACAATAGAGCCGCATGGGTCACGGCACATCCACCTGCAAACAAATCATAGAAATGCGCCGCCGGAGGAAGCAAATCCACAATCCTCTTCGCCAGCTTATTCTTTGAGCCTTGATATGGTAACCCGTATTTCATAAGTGATATAAATTTTGTATTTTCAATAATTGTTGTTATCTTTGCATTGGTTTTGGGAGCAAAAGTTCGATGAACCACCCTCCGGATAGCGAAGTACTTCGTTATCCGGTTGTATTTTTAAAGAGCCAATATTTCCCATTTTCTTTGCATATAATTATCCATCTATCTTTTTTGCTTACATTCAAATAATTCCTTGTGATTGCGGTCAGCATTTCTTCTTCAAACCAATCAGGAACCTGAATGATGAAATTATCCGCTTGTTCTTTTGCCTTTTTGAAGTGATTTTCAAGCGTCTTTTTAAGACATTTCCACTCCTTTTCTGTATTTGCAAAAGAGCATTCCTTCCCATCCCAAAATCTTCCAGCGCATAAATAATCAGGGTTCTTCCCTTCCTTCGCACCCTTTGGCAAATATTCGGAGCGCAAATGGGCATCCTTGCCTTTGGGGTTAATATTGGGCAGAAGATAGACGGTTTCACCGATTGCTTCATAAAGGGTGTTCCCGAGTTTAAGATTAGCCTCCAACTCGTCAGCTCCATGCTTCGGGCTTGCAAGGATTCTTCCATCGTGATAAGAGGTATACTTTTCTACATGGGGAGGAGTCGGGTAAGTTTTCTCTTCCGCTGGCTTGGAATCATTATTACCAAGCGTTTCAGAGTTCTCTAAAATCTCCGTTACCATCTCCCGATTATCCTTGATGAAGTAGGGCAGCGTCCCTTTTTCGGTCGCCTTTTCGATTCTGTCTGAGTTTTCGCGAATCCATTCCTTGAAATTATCCGGGACTTCGGTAATGCTATTCACTGAGGGTTTATCTTCATCTAAATCCCAAAATTCTTCCTCCGTCTTAAGTATTGGAAGACAATAACAGAGACATTGAACATGCCAACCCTTGAAAACAAAATCCTTCGGATACTTCCCGGCCAACTGGTCGCAGATGTCCTCCACGTGATGTCCGTTCTGAGTAGTCTTCACCTCATACCCAACGACAAAATCAAACTGTTTCCACCGCTCCTGCTCTGCAGTGCGGTAAGCCATGTTGATTTCTGTACGTGCCAATCGCTGAGCATTACGAGCCGATGAACGATAGACTCCTTGACCGGGATGATAAGCCTTGGCATTCTTCGATAAATGCCATTTGATCGTGCCATCCTCCATCTTCTCCTTGATACGTCTGAATCGTTTATCAGGTTCCTTCAGATACTTCTTCACTTCGGCAGCTAATTCCATTGCCGAAGTGCCGGGAGCGATAGCCGCAGTTATAGCTTCTTCCAATTCTGTCTTATACTGCTCAGAGAGATTCCAAACACGAGTTGAGAGATTCATCCCCTCATCCTTGCGTTCTTGAAAGGCTTTCAACGCATCCGGATTAGTTTGGAAATACCGAGTGAACTCATCTCCATGTTTATTGGTACCGGTATATGCAGTAAGCACTTTCTTAGCTACCAGATCCTGGACAAGATTTGATTCCTTCCATTCAGCAGACGTTCCGGACATAATGACAGCCTTGACTTCTGATATTAGCTGTGCTTGAAGTTTTAAAATCTCCCTTTGAGTCATCGGAAAGTCAGCAAAAGAGAATGGCTTGCTTGGGTCATATCCTGCTAAAGAGGCTTTCCGTGCAGCTTCTTCGGCTACACGGTCGTATATTTGCTGAATGAGATGAGCATAACGTTCGGTACGTTTCTTATGCTCTAAATTTGCTTTTCGCTGGTTAGGAATCCTTGGCTTCATATAAGGGCAAGTAATAGTGAATTGTAAATAAGTAAAAGCAAGTAGCTATAGAGCTAACCTATTAATTCTTATCTATAACTTATTCCTCATTGATATGCTCCCATTATTGAAGACATCTGCGAAGCTGAGGCTTCCTCTTCTTCCTTTTGAATCTGCTCTAAGGTCTGATTAGGGTCAGCAGAGAGTCCGGCATTCTGAATTGATTCGAGATGGCTTACAAGAGGTTTGCCACCATTCGCCTTAGTCCATTTATCAATCTCAGTAGACTCATCATTCTGGATATAAGGAGTTATCACATGTTCAATATCAACATTATCAATCTCCGAAGCCCACTCTTGCTTCATCTGCTTCAAGAAGGCCTTGATAACATTACATTCACGCTCAAAGAACTCTATCCAAGAGCCTGATTCATCTCCAATCTTCAAATGAGCGTCCATAAAAAGGGTCTGACGTGCATCATAGCCGATATTGCCAAGCGACTTCATCTGCTCAAAAGAAATATCAGGCATCTGACCCTGTGACCAGAATAGATCCTTGAGTGTTGAGACCTGATAACGGAGAGCCTCGATAGCTTGTTGCCATGAAACATAGCTCACATTTCCTCCATTCTCAACTCTGTAAACTCGCTGAGACTCACCTTTATTCTCCATTCCTTTGAGAGCTCCGGCTACTTGCAGGATAGGTGCGGAATTGTAAGCTATCACATCAGAATTTCGTGAAAGCGTGTACTCTATATCCTCACGAATATGAGAGAGACCATGCCAAATTGGGTAAGGGCGAGAATGATAAGCTCCGGGGATTTTCTCTATAACAACAACATCTTCACTCATCTCCTCTTCCCAACTGCCACCGTTCTGTTTCCACCGGCAATGCTTATCCTCTGTAAAAGTCTCAAAGTATGTCACAACCTGATTCTTGATTGTCTTAGAATACTCCCATGACATAGCTATCATATCATCATACTCATCGAAGAGAGGATACAGATTCACATCACCCATAGGTGAGAATGTTTTACATTTAAGCTTATACTCTGAATTGAAGCCATAGAGAGTATTCTTAGCTTTAACTGTATACCAGAGTGTGAATATCTCACATGAAGCAAAATAAGCTATACCTCTTCGCTTATTCTCGGCATTGATTCGGGCATGTTTGTAGATTGCTTCAATAGCCTTGGCAATCGCCTGTCTGGTCTCATTAACTTCAATATTTGAATAGATACGTTTTACCGGAATAGAAAACATAAACTCGTTGGTGCGTGATGTGAGAAGCTTTTCCAATCCGATATGGATGCGAGCGGCTTTCTCTACGATTCCATTCTTCCTGATCTTATCACGACGGTTTATCTGATCGTGAACTATTCTATGTTTTGTCGGATCATAATCTTTCTCCAGCTTTCCCCATGAAGGAATCGAAATACTCTTATTTTTCAGCCGGGTAATAATTTCATCTATTGTTCCAGTAAATAATTCATCATTCATAATAGTGATATTTGTAAGTTTAGTAGAAGTCGTTCTCAATCTCTTCATCGCTCACCTCATACTGATTACTATGATGGTAATCTATAGCATAGCCGAGTAAGTCAACAAATTCATCATGAGGCTTGGCAGGGAATCCACATACCTCATCAACAAACATCTCATTCCACAAACCTTTGACAAGATAAACATGTCCTCCCTCTACGAATGGGGAAGCTGCATGTAGCCTCACCTCTTTACTTTCTTTTGGTGATGGTGTAGAGACAACGTTGAGGTTTGTAGATTCCTGAAGCTGGTCTTTAACTGACAAACCGTTTGCTTTCGGTTCTATCCTCACAGTGCTTGCCCTTGTATAACCATTAGCTTTCACGTAAACGGGAATATGACGCACAAGGTCGGGGAATTTCATATTCACTTTTTCTGCACAAGTGATATATAGGTCATTTCCGATTGAGCAAGCTCCGATGATGCCGGTGGGGTCATTAGAAGTGCGCTCTGTATAGGCTGTATCAATAAAGAAATGAATCTGACCTCCGGCAGTGAAGCGTTTCTTCTCAAACTCCAAAGGAGTAATATAATTGAACCAATCCTTCTTAATGATATTTCCTCCATCAATTGTCGGGCACTGCTGATAGAGTGCCGAGAATACCCTTGCAGAACGTTTCTTTGCCTCAAGTAACCGCTCTAATGAGTGACGTTCCGGCCATAAAGCCTCTCCCGCTTCACGAGGGTCAAACGTATTTCCGTCTCTCTTACTTTCTCTGATCGCTGGAATAGACAAGACCGTCCAGTTCTCAGGCTCACGTTGGAGAATACGCCCTGCCAAATCATCCTCATGCCAACGGGTCATAATGAAAAGCTGATGAGAGTCGTTATGGAGACGTGTTTGAAGAACGGAAGTGTACCAATCCCACACCCTTTCACGGTATATCGGAGAGTAAGCCTCGATAGCGTCTTTCACCGGATCGTCGATGATAGCAATATCAACAGGTGTACCTGTAAGACCACCGCCTACACCCACGGCTTTATAGAATCCTCTATGACCGACTATCTCAAACATATCGATATTTCGTATAAAGCCACGCGAAAAACGCGAATTTGAGCCGTTTAATCGCGTCTCGGGAAATATTTCACCATATTCAAGAGAATCAATAATGCGTTGCACATTGCGTGATACTTTTGTGGCAAGACTTGAAGCATAAGAGGACCCGATAATCTTTAAATCGGGATTCTTACCTAAAGCCCAAGTAGGGAAAGCTTCTGAAACTATACTTGATTTCCCGTGCTGGGGAGGAAGAAACACCATAAGGTTACGAATTTCTCCCTCTAACAACATCTGGCAATGTTCCGCGATAACCTTATGGAACCATTGCCGGTCATACTTCGGATCCTTGTAGTCGAGAAACCGATAGAAATGCTCCCTTGCATCCTCACGCAGGATATCCATTTGCAATTCCAGACCGTGGTCTATGTCCTCATCCATCAGCATATCCTTATCCCTTTCTTAATTTCTCAAGTCTTTCAAGTTCGGCAATTTTCTGTTCGCGTGTCATGGTGTTGGCGTTGCGCACTGCAATTTCGGTCGGGGAATCAAAGCCGAGCATCTTGCAGATACGCTCCAGAGCCTTTATCTTGTCGTAGAGTTCTATCTTAACATATTCTACATCGACCATATCCGGCATATCAGTTGTGCCGATATTCTTTTTCACGACTTTGGTCGATATGCTCTTGATGGCGGATTTCTCCCTCGTAGACAGATTCTCAAAGTCCTTTCGCTCGACCCATGTATTGTGCATATCAGCGATGTTGGAAAAAGCTATCCCTGCCAATTCTTGCAAGATTCGGTCTTTCGTGATGTCAGATTTCATCTTCTGTTCCATCTGCAATTCTTGAACCCTTGCCGTTACATTGCCGTTTTCAAGCAGCTCTACCGCCTTGCGGTTTACGGTCTCAGGCTTCATCTTACTGCACGAATAGACACTCCGGTAAGCTTCCGAAGCATTTCCACATTCAATATACCGGTTGCAGAAGTTTTCTTGTTTAATTGTAAGTTTCCCTTTAGCCATCTGTACTCTTCCTTATTTTTATTGCCATTGTGGCCACGTTAGTGCCGGATTCATCGAAAACACCATTAGGAATCTCATGTGTCTCTGCTCCCACTTCTTCAAGCCATACACGGAAGTCCTTGCATATCTTCTCCGAAGCCTGGCACCAGTGCCGAGAAGTTATGGCGCATAATACGCCGTCGTTGGGATCCAGCGCCTCATACATGGCCATCACATGCTTCACATCCTGATTGCCGGAGAAAGGAGGGTTGGCGAAGATGCGGTCATACAACCGTGGCACTCCTTTCGTAAAATCCTCCCCAACGATATTGACGTTATCCATCTTCCTCAGGGATTGCAGATTCTCCGGCATCAGCTCGAAAGCATCCACAACCACGTCTTCACATACCCGATGGATAGCCTTTATGATTGATCCACTTCCGGCACTTGGCTCAAGCACGGCATGATCCGGTTTGACGTCGGAAAGCGAGACGAGCCAGTCGGCGAGCACATCAGGTGTAGCAAAGAACTGAAACTCCTGCTTCAGGTTGCACCTCTTGCCGCTCATGAGGATAGAGACAACACGTGTGGCATCGAAATCGAAGGTGAAGCCTTGCACCTTGCCTCCCGACCAGGTTCCTCCGGCCTCAGTGATCCTTGTCTTCACGTCGGCGTAGGATTTCGGATTGAGCTGCACATTCGGAAGGTAGAGGATGTTGTCTTTGAAAGTGCAATTTTTGAGCACTTCCTCCGGGCTCCACTTCTTCCCATCTTTGGATTTCTTCTTGCTCTCTTCAGGAAAATCCTCGATGCCGAGAAGCTTATGGAGTGCTTTCATCACGCGATTGCCGGCGTCCATCGCCTTGTTGATGTATAGGAGGATTTCCATTAGGAACTCAGTGTCCACATGAAACCCATCTTCAAGATAGATGTCCTCCTCAGCGATCCTTTCAGGAAGCGTGCCTACTTCGCCAAGAGTGACATTCAGAAGTTCTAAGAGATTCTTTTTCGATTCCTTCATTACCAGGTTACATTTTTATGGAAATCTGCCAGCTGTTCTTCATATGATCTTTGCAAGTATATACTCGTGGTCTCTATGCTCGAATGACCGAGTAAATTTTGCAATCCGACAATATCAGTGGGATTTCTCTTAAGGTATTGTTTTGCGAAATAATGTCTGAACGCATGGGGATGGAACTTTGATAGATCAAGACCTGCTTTGGACGCATAGCATCTTAATTGTTGTGCCACTCCTCTTGTAGTCTTAGCACAAAATCGTTCCTCCGGAAGCTTACCCGAGAGATTAAACCATTCCTTGAACTCCTCAATGAAATTCTTCTGGAAAAACACCCTCCGGGGTTTATCTCCCTTGCCAATAAGAACAGTGCCTCCTGAGATGATGTCCTTATGTGTGAGGCGTAGCAATTCATGCACACGGAGGCCGGTAGTGGCGAGGCAGCGTGATACAAGATACCAATATTGATTAATCTCCCTACATTTTAATAGAAATACACCCATCTCTTCTTCGGAAGGGACATTGTTACATTCCATAGCCCGTGGCACTTTCAGGCGTTTCAGGGTAAGCGGGATTCCAAGAAACAATCCTAAAGATGAGAGAGCACTCAGTCTTATATTGACAGTCTTCCGGGCTTTACCGTCAGATAACAATGCAGTCTTATAGGCCAAAGCATCCTTTTGGGTGAGCGTTGAGTAATACATGAAATAATCCTTAGCCGAGGCGATGTAGGACCTGACTGTATTGGGAGAAAATTCCTTCTCCCCAGAAAGCCAGTTGCCGAATCTTTTTAGGATATTCTCGTGGTCTTCAGTTAGGCCGGATTTCAAGGAGTTTGCTATCTGTCTATCCTTTGCCTGTTTCTTACTACGTGTTGAGAGAAAGTTGATCAGCACTGTCTCCTTTTCGGCAAGTGAAGGAACCGAGGTGACGGGCAATGTGGCGATAAAATCGCGAATTCCCTTTTTTGTCATAGAAAAACCGCTTTCCAAAAATGACTCCACAGTCCTTATCTTCCACATGTCTGCGAAGCGTTGCATCTCCGGACGTATGAACTGAGATGTATATTCCGCAAATAGTATCTTGGCTTTATTGGTCATAACACAACGCTTTCTTAGCTTTTTTCAACAGAGCGTTAACCCATGCTTGGCTGCACCCTAATTCTTTGGCTATCTCCTTTTGCGTATAACCTGAAAGCACCAAACTGACTGCCTCTGTGCATTCCTTTGGAATCAGACTCCACAAAACTGAATACCCGGCTTCGCTGTCCACACCCCCGTCAGTTTTAAAGGCATTTTCCAGAAGATCAAAGATTTCATAATCCAGCCGGTTCCTTTCCCTGAAAGACAACACAGCCTCTTTTATCATGAAAATCCAAAGGCGCAATACATTGTAGTCTTTAAGCTCGTTGCGACTGAGACAGAGCCTTATGAAAGCGTCAGAAACAAAATCCTCCGCTTGCTCGACACGCATTTTCCTGAAATGAAGGCAGATGTTGACAAGCCGGTGAAAATTCCTCGCATATTCTTGTTCAAGAATCCGCAGGTTGCGACCTAACATTGAATCATCCGCCATAGATAGATTATCCAACCTCGTATTGTTGAGGTTTCCGTCCAGATGTATGAGTCTAAAATTAGGCATCCTATCACCCAGAACGAAAGCACCATAGACCGCAGAAGGTATTGAAGCGTAACATCTCATTCCATTTCTGTTCCTTCTCATAAAGCATGGAGCAGAATTACGACTCCTTACCCCGGCTTTAATTATTTTAACTTTCTTGGTCTGTACGTAACCGGAAAAGGCAATACCGACAAATACATTTTTCCCGTCCCGGCTGATATAATAGCTGGTGTGTTCCTGACAATCGTTGAACGGCACATATCGCACAGCGCATCCTGCCAACCTTTCAAGGTCAGACTCAACTGTAAGTTCGGGGAAAATATTGTCGAAAACCACGAGTTGACTTAGGATTTTATGGAAATATTGTAAGTTAATATTATTTGTGGCATCTAAGCATCGGTGGAGTTTATTCAAACCCAAAGGATCTCATTGTTCCGAATAAAATAATGGGCCTTATGAGGGCAGTTGGAATTAAGAATACTCGGAGAGAGCGTAATCTTAGGGCCATTATTACGAAACTCCCATCCATGACTACTCCCGAACGGAGTCACTGACTCGCATCCGCACCCACAGGCACAAAGATGAACTGCCGTTTTATATTTACGTGATATATAGATCACGCCAGCTTCTATATCTTCATGAGGCGGTAAATATGTGACATACCGCACCTCTTTAAGTCTATTCAGTATTCCCATTTCTTATTCTTCTTCCCAATCCTCATCTACTTCAATTGGAGCATAAGACACAGAATTGAATCCGATAGTCCTATGCTTATCCCCTTCCGAATAATCATGCCGAGAGTAAACCAGCATACCAAAGATACGAATCTCCTTACACCAATGCTTACCTTTATCGGTTATATTAACTGATAGGATTGATTTCATCTTTAAAAATTACATCGGTAAAGATATGCTCTTGATTTCCGGACTTTAATCCATAATTGGCTATTACGACATAACAATCTTTATCTTCCATGACTTCAATAACCTTACCCAAAATTGCCCTTCTTAAGCCAGGAGTAGATAAAACATTTGGAATTGCATACATTTCCCCGATCTTCGGAATGCGCTTTTTCTTTATTTGATTAGGTGATGATACTTTCATACAACCCAATTTTATCAAGATATCTACAATTTGGTCATTAATCTCATTTTTCTTTAGAAGTTGTTCCAGTAGACTCTGCTGAAGATTCTGAATCTTTTCAAGACGCTCTATTCGTACCTCAGAATTCAAAGGTTTGCTTTCTTCCTTTGTATCGTACTCAGGGAATACTTCAACGCCTTTATTTTCGCCATCAGAGACTGATTCGTCTGACTTATCTAAAATCTTCTTGCGATAATCAAGTACAAGACTCTGATAGAGTTGAGCAGAGACTTCTAAAGTTATATCTAATTCTGTCAAATCGGGAATAGATGACTTTGGAAATGAGAATATCTTATATTGTCTCAAAAGTTTTTCAAGGGAATAATTGCGATTTTCTCGTTGATGCTTCTGTATACACAAAAGCATAGCATGGAAATTAGCCTTACGAATCTCATTATTGAGAGTTGTCTTTTTCTTTCTCATAGCGATATAATTTCTTTAAAATCCATTAACGGCACCTTTCGCCCATACCCACGATAACAGAGCTGAATCCCGACCCTCCTGGTTAGACCTTCCTTTATAACCTGTAAGAGATTCTAATTCCGGAGCGGTTATCTTACCGTCTTTCCCTTTCCACATCTTGCGTAAAGGCTTGACCAGCTTATAAGGTATTTTCCAATGCTCACACATTTCAGCAAGCTTGCGCCCTACTTCATGATTACGGCCCACAGAGTTGCCCTTGGCGGCTATCACTCGTTTAGAATCGGTGCGTTTCGTATGCCAATGCGTATGATTAAGCCAGCCTGCTTCAATAAGCACTATCACTTTACTTCCTGAAGCATCCTCTTCCTTAGCCAAGGCGTGAAGATATTCTAAAGTCAGAGGAAATGTTAGTGATTCTATTGTAAGTCTTTTTGACCTTATATCAAGACATGACACTCCGTTGCGGTCTACATCCGGATCAATAGCCACAACGGAGTGTAATACTGTCTTTTTTATCACCTTACTCATATCTGCAAAGTTAACACTTTTTCAAATAATCTCCAAAGTAATGTATAATAAAATATGATTATATTACAATCATATATTTACCTTTAATCTATCCTGCTTTCTTATCCCGAAGAAGCCTTAACTGCTTCATTTGCGCTACAAAAGTCTTCACATATTCTCTTTCTATCTTCCTGAATCCTTTTGACATGGGTTTGTCTCCTACAAAATATGGTATCAACTCACCGAGTTTGTAAAATGACGAAGGTAGGAATGAAGTAAGGTTGATACCTACCGAAGTGCTGACTTGTCCTGTTATAAAGGCAGTATAATTCACCAACGACTTATGCAATACCAAACATTGCTGAATGGCTACGCGGTAATAAACCCATTCCTCATCAAGTTTCGGATATTGACTCATAAGATCGAACCTGACATTCTGAACATACTGATTCATTATTTTCTTGATATTATCATCAAACAATTCAGCATTATCTGATTTCATCCGTGAATCTATGATACCTTCAAATATATTCGGATCTTCCAACTTATACTCCTCTCTTAGTTTCCGTATGGTAAGAGACAGTTTCTTCGTAGCCGGTATGTGTAGATTTGAGGCCATATCGATTATCGTCATGACATAATCCCAAACCAACTCAGCCAATACGAGTGGAACGTATGACATCCTCACGAGTTCTTCATTTGTAACATTCTTTGCAGACTTCTCCGTGATGTAATCCTCCATGAGGGAAGCGGCAGTAATCTTTTCAGAGGGTGTGAATCCCTTCAGCAATGCCATCGGCCCGACTCCAGTAATGGAGCCGAGCTGTGCAGCATATCTGTTACTAATCAAATTTGACATAGGTTATCTGTTATCTCCTGAGCCGTGGAGCTTGCCACGCTCGATTCTATCAAACACTTTATTTCTATTCATCTCGGTTATCTCTGATAGTGCGAATCCCATCCGATGAGCTTGATTAGCCAGATACCAAAGTACATCTCCAAGCTCCCTGGCAACTGCATATCTGCTCACTTCGTCAAAATCTCCATCCCTATCACGGATAACCTTCTTAACCTTACCGGCCACCTCCCCTGCTTCCTCACACAATCCACAAGCGAGATAGAGAGGATCCTTTGCACAAGGGTCAGCGGTAGCTACAGCAAATTTCTGATATTCGTCAAGAGAATCCATAACTATTCTTCATCAAGTTTCTTAATCTTAGCCTCAAGGGTTTCTATAATTGCAGGGAATAACTCTTGTGGCATATAAGGTGCATCTTTCTCATGCCTGATATTCGGTAATATCAATCCGTTTCCATCTCCCGTTATGGTTTCCTGTGCATAGCGGAAATATGATGCAAGGTCATTCAGTTGATCATACTTCCTTAATTTTTCTCTATTGAATATCAAATCTTTCAGTTTCATAATTCTTATTTATTCTCATTCGTAAATTGGAGTTTATATTGGGCGAGTTCTTTCTGAAACATTTCGGTCTTGTTATATCCGCAACATTTAAGTTCACAGCAGATACCTCCACGGTAAACGCATTTCTTTACAAGGAATGGTGCTAAGTCGGGGTCAACTTCTGCAATCCTGGACTTAATAATTTGAAATATTTCTCGCGTTCCCGGTGAAGCCATAGAGCAAAGGCGCAATTTCGCCATATCGATAAATGCTTGTGCATTTCCGAAAAGTAGAAGATTCACCTTTGTATAGCGATCTGAATTTTCTGCAAGCCAGTTCAGGATGTCACAGGCTTCTTCAATTCTTCCGTCTGCAAGCAGCTCATTGACTTCTGCGATGCGTTCCTTGAGATGGGGATTACCACCGCCGGGACGGTCGATACGACAGGTTAATTGGTAAGGCTGAGAACCTACATGGTGACGGATGAAATGGGTGCTTACGAAAAGTGGTATATTGTAACATTCCACCGTGAAGATTTGTGTCCTTATGATGGAGTGTTCCGTTTTGTAAGCCCGTTTTAGAGTTATCTTACTTTCGTGACCGGATGTAAAACTGGCTGCAAGCTGCACAAGTTCCACACCGGTATGCTTCTTTACTATGATTTTGGCATACTGTGATATCATTGCTGGTCTCCTTTCTC
>CAZPHL010000056.1:8316-16050 GCA_964586465.1 uncultured Sangeribacter sp. | reverse complement strand
GCTTTGGTAAGCCAATACAAGGCCTGAGGATAATCACGTGTCACCAGTTCACTGTTGGCGAGTATGTAACCGAGATTGTTGGCAGCCTTGGCGTCACCGTTAGCGGCTCCCTTAGCCATCCAAAAGAGGGCGGAATCAACATCCTGACGCACCGCCTCGCCGTTGAAATACCTGTAGCCGAGATAGCTTTGCGCCGGGGCATATCCCCTTTCGGCAGAGAGCCTGTAAAGAAGTGTGGCACGCATGGAATCCACAGGAATGGAGTCATATCCCATGTCGTGCAACATGGCCAGGTCATATAACGCTTTAGCGTCACCTAAGGAGGCTTTTTGTGCTACTTCCCTTACTGCCAGACGTTGTTTCGACACCTCCGGCATCGCCGCTACTCCTAAGAGCACTATTATATAATATATCAGTCTCATACGTTGTCAGAACAATCTGTTGTTATCTGAGATCTTCCGGGCCGGGCATGGTCTTGTCCGGACCAAGTATCCTCTCTTCTGTCTCTTCAGCCTCGGCATCCTCCTGAAAACGGAAATAATCCTCGAATGAATAGCCTCCTTTGAGAAGCACCTCGAAATTATGCTTGCTGATCATAACGGGTCTCACCAAGTCAGGCAGGTTAAGGTCGCCGCGTTCCATTACACTGCGGTAATGTTCCAGTTCACGCATATTGGCAAAGCCTTTCACTATGAGCAGACCTATATTTGAGAATCCCATCTGTTCGAGATCGAAATCTTTCACCACAAATGAGGAGAAGTTGAACCTGGCCACATCGTAGAGCACCTGATTCGGATTGACCTCATCGCGCGGGAAGGCGAAAACAAGATATTGAGGAGAATCGGGATCCCGTGTGAAATCTGCCGGTTCTCTCTCATCGTCGGGTGAGAGTTCAGCGTCGGTCAGATGTATTTCCCAAATCATACCACGTGAATTTGAGAGCCCGGCATTAGGCACTTTTCCCTCTTTCAGACCCTTCACAATCGCAGAGGCCATATCAGTCATATCCGTGTCAGGCCATTTGCGCAGGAGTTCGGTCAGGCGGTCACGGAACTGATCATAGTCTTTTTCCGTGAGATATGACAAGGCATCTATAAAGACAAATTTCGGAAGAATCGGCGACAGGGGGAAATCGGTCTCCATCGTCTTTGTAAGCTCATGCACCTCCTCATTATCATCTGCGAGATAAGCCCTGTAAGCGTCGGCATACATCTCTTCCTGCAAGTCGTGCATACGCCGGAGATTGTCGAAATAAGCCGGATCGCGCATGGCCTGACCCTGAGGACTTTCAGGAAAGTCCGTAAGAATCTTCTGACGCCATTGCTCGGCAAGAGCCGTATTGTTTTCTCTCACAGCCATGAGATACATGTTGTAGTAAACGTCAAGACGGTAGATATTGTCGGGATAACGGGCGTCAAGTTCATTAAATTTCTCGCGTGCCGCGTCATAATCATCAAGTTTATCTTTGAGAATCACTCCCATATTATACAGGCCTTCCTGGATTATATCATTGGAAGTGAGTATTTCCTCAGGCGTGGAGGGTATCTGCCGGAGATAATACTCCACATAATGGGGATCGTTTTCCTTTTCACTGCGTTCCTTGTCAGCTCGTAAGACTTCTTCGGGAGAAGAGCCCACAGAGTCATTTGCCGCTGTCAGGGATGCCTCATCTCCGTTGTTGTCATCCTCATCAAGCGAGAATGTGGCTTTATTACGCCTGCGCCAATCATCTTCAAGTTTCCGGGCTCCCCATTTACGCTGGAATTCCGTCTTGCCTGCATTCCGGGTCATCGTGTTGTAAAAATACCACGATTGATCCGTGTTCATGGTTATGCCGGGTGCAGGGGGTGTGGATTTGGCCATTAAGTCGGTCTGATCCTGACGTGAAGCGAGATACTCCTCTTTGGCAGCCGCCTCTTTCTCCTCTTTCTCTCTCTTCAGAAGTTGATCTACGAGTCGTTGACATGCTGCTCTCTGTTCATCAGGCGACATCCGTGCAAGCGTCAGGAGCGAATCCTGTAGCTGCACGTTTTCCGCATACACGGCAAGCTCATCCAGCACGTCGCTCCGCAGACGCAGGGTAGCATAATCCGGATAGTTGTCGGGCAATAGAGGTACGGCCTCTGAATAACATGGCTGAGCCTTCACATAATCCCCCTCACTGAAATAGATGTTTCCCAAAGCCAACTGTGCCAGAGCCTTGTCGATGCCGTTATTTGTAGACAGCTTCACGGCAAGAAGATAATTCTTTTTCGCATCCGCCGTATCGCCCCGCGAAAGATAGAGGTTGCCTATGGCATAGTAGATACGGTCAAGATACTCTTTATTGCGTTCGTAGCGGGTCAGTGCCTTCAGTGCTTTTACCTCACCGGCGATGTCACTCCCGGAAAAGACTTCACTCTGACGGATGCGGGCATTAAACTTGATATGATAGGGAGTGCCCACACCCGATCCGGCTTTCTTGAATGCCTCATAAGCATTCTGACGCTGTCCGAGCTGATGATACACCTGTCCTAAAAGAAACCATAGTCTGTGGTTCTGTATGCCTGAAGCGCCCTCGGCCGCATCCCGGAGCGGAATGACAGCCTCCTGATATTCTCCGGCCCGTACGAGATAATCGGCGCGCGTGAGATTGAACAACTCCCGTAGCGACTTGTCGGTGAGATCCTTCTCCTTTATCAATCGCAGCACATCCTCAGCCTCGTAGAGCCATCCCAAGGCGCAGTAGCATCGTGCCTGCCAGAGACGGGCCTCTGTCACCACCGCCGGAAGCCAGGTGAAATGTTTCGCGGTGTAAAGAAACGTGGAGGCAGCTCCGAGGAAGTCACCGTTGAGATATTGCGCCCGCCCCATCATCAGCCATGCGTTATGAAGAAAGGGATTGAATTCCTCGCGTGCCCTGAATTCTTTATCCTTCTGTGAAGAGGAACGTTTAGTCGGTTTTTTTGTGATGGAATGTAGCTGTATGGCTTTCTGCATCTTTTCGATCGTACGCTTGAAATCTCCCGAAGGTTGGGGGAGCTTACTGTCTGCACGGGCTTCAGCCGGATGCACGGGGAGCAGACGCGTATAGTCATCCTCATAACCTTTTTCCATAGTCTTTAGCTGCTCGTCATAATGCTCCTCACCGTTGAAATATACATTATAGCGTGTGGTGAAAGCCTGCCATTGACGAGACAGCGGGGTGTTTTTCTTAGTGCTGCAACCGCTCAGTATGCACATCGACACAAGCAGCCACACCGCCGGTTGAAGACAGTGGAGCAACCTGTGGGAAATACCTTTTTTCCCGCCGGACTGCTTATTGTTTGCCTGTGAGAAGCCCTTGAAGGTCATATAGCAGGGTAAGGGCCTGCAGTGGGGTGAGATTGTCGATATTGACGTTAAGCAGGCGGTCACGTATCTGAGACAGGAGCGGGTCATCAAGCTGGAAGAAACTCATCTGATAACCCTCGCGGTCGGCAGCAAGGTTTTCGAGGCCCTTTTTGCTGACCGCATCTTTGGAATCCTCCGCATGTCGGGAGGCGTTCTCAAGCCGGCGCAACACATTGCCGGCGCGCTTCACGATAGTAGGGGGCATACCTGCCAGTTTGGCTACATGGATGCCGAAACTATGGGCCGAACCACCTTTTTCAAGTTTACGAAGAAACACCACTTTCCCCCCTATTTCTTTCACCGAAACATTATAGTTGGTGATGCGTGGGAAATTCTTCTCCATTTCGTTAAGCTCGTGATAGTGGGTGGCAAAGAGGGTCTTGGGACGGCAACGGCCGTTTTCGTGAATATGCTCTACTATTGACCATGCTATCGATATACCGTCGTAAGTGGAGGTGCCCCGGCCAAGCTCATCGAAAAGTATCAGGGAACGCTGACTCATATTGTTGAGTATCGCGGCGGCTTCGTTCATCTCCACCATGAATGTGGATTCGCCGGAAGAAATATTGTCGCTTGCTCCCACCCGGGTGAAAATCTTGTCGATCACCCCCATTTTCACGGCTTTTGCCGGCACAAAACTCCCCGTCTGAGCCATCAGGGCTATGAGGGCCGTCTGACGCAGCAGGGCCGATTTGCCGCTCATGTTGGGCCCGGTGATCATCATGATCTGGCGGCTGTCGGAATCCAGACTCACCGAATTGGCTATGTAGGATTCACCCGGGGGCATATTTCGTTCTATCACAGGATGTCGCCCTTCTGTGATGTCTATGGAGAGGGAGTCATCTATTTCAGGCCTTACATAGCCGTATTCATCGGCTGTCTCTGCCATAGAGAGGAGACAGTCGGCTGTGGCTACCGCCGTGGCTGTGGCATGAAGTTCGGAGAAACGGGTATTGATACGTGAAAGAAGTTCCGTATAGATACGCTGTTCAATCTCTCCGATTCTCTCTTCGGCACCGTTGATCTTCTCCTCAAGGTCTTTCAGCTCCGGTGTGATATAACGTTCGGCATTCACGAGAGTCTGTTTACGAATCCAGTGGGGAGGCACCTTGTCCTTATGGGTGTTGCGCACTTCCAGATAGTATCCGAATACGTTGTTCTGGTGTATCTTAAGCGACGTGATTCCTGTCTTGTCGATTTCTCTTGTCTGTATGGCTAAAAGACGGTCGTGGCTGTTGGCACGCAGACTGCGCAACTCGTCGAGTTCAGCATCGACACCCTCGGCTATGACGGGCGCTTTGCCGAAATTGTTTGTGGCGTCCGGATTTATCTCCGTATCTATCCAGGCAGCAACCTCGGAAACATCGGGCATCGACCGGGCCAGAGCTACGGGCACCTCACTGCCACATTCCGCGAGCAGCTTCCTGAGGGCCATGGCTCCCTTTATACCTGTGGAGAGCTGCACCATCTCACGCGGGGTGATTTTTCCGGAGGCCACACGCGAGTCAAGGCGCTCTATATCACCCGTGCGTCTTGTGGCTTCTCTCGCCTTCTCTCGCAAGTCTCGGTTGTCGAAGAAAGTCTGCACAGCGTCAAGTCGTCGGTTGATAGCGGCCGGATCCAGCAAGGGGAGCATGAGCCAGCGGCGCAACATCCTTGAGCCCATCGGACAGAGAGTCTTGTCGATTATCTTCAGCAGACTTTTTCCTTCGTAGCCCATAGGTTCGATAAGTTCGAGATTGCGCACCGTGAAGCGGTCGAGGTGCATATAGCGGCGATTGTCGATGCGTGAGATGGAGGTTATATGGGATATGCGGGTATGGTTGGTCAGGTCAAGGTAATGTAGTATGCTGCCCGCGGCCACCACAGCGGCCGGCATATCCTCCACGCCGAATCCTTTGAGGGTGGAGGTTGAGAATTGTTTCTGCAGGCGTTCCTCGGCAGCCGACGTGGAATAGACCCAATCGTCCAGTTCAAACACACTGCATTTGTAGGTGAAATTGCGTGTGCAGAAATCCCGGGTGCCTTTCATGCGCAGCATCTCCTTAGGCTGCAGATGATTGAGCAGACGGTCTACCTCCTCGGGAGTGGTCTCGGCACACAGGAACTCCCCGGTGGAGATATCGAGAAACGCCACTCCCACCGATTTCTTGGCGATATGTACGGCGGCGAGAAAATTGTTTTCTTTTGCCTGAAGGGCCCCGGTTGAGGTGTTGACACCGGGTGTCACAAGCTCCGTGATGCCCCTTTTCACAAGTTTCTTGGTCAGCTTGGGGTCTTCGAGCTGTTCACAGATAGCCACCCGGCGTCCGGCTCTCACGAGTTTGGGCAGGTAAGAGTCGAGTGCGTGATGGGGAAACCCGGCAAGCTCCACCGACTGGGCCTTTCCGTTGGCCCTGCGCGTAAGGGTGATGCCGAGAATCTCACTGGCCGCGATGGCATCGTCGGAAAATGTTTCGTAAAAGTCACCGACACGGAACAGCAGTATTGCGTCGGGGTGTTTCTTTTTCATCTCCAGATACTGGAGCATGAGGGGAGTCTCGGCAATCTTGGCCACTGTGTATGTTTTTTAGGATTATTTGAAAATTGAGAGCATCCAGGTCGACATGCCGACATAAATCAGCAGACCCACCACATCGTTTGTAATCTGTATGAAAGGCCCTGTGGCAAGAGCGGGATTAATCTTCAACCTTTCAAGAGTGAGGGGCACGAGGGTGCCGAACACGGTGGCGAATATCACCACGGCAAAGAGGGAAGCTCCTACGGCGAGGGCTACCGAATATTTATACTCCGAAGGTTGTGTGAAGAATATGTAAAGAAACACTACGGAAGAAATCACCACGGCGTTAAGCATGGCCACCAAGAATTCCCGGCCGATCTGGCTCCAGGCGTTCTTGATCTCAAGACGTCCGTTGGCAAGGCCCTGCACCACGATAGCCGAGGCTTGCACACCCACGTTACCACCCGTGCCGCCGATGAGGGGGATGAATATCGCCAGAGCGGTCACAGCTGCTATCTGAGCCTCGAAGCCACCCAAGATAAGGGAGTTGACTATACCGCCGACAATGCCGATAAGCAGCCAGGGTATACGTGCCTTGGTCTGGGCGAGAACTGAGTCGGAAGCATCCACATCTGAGGAGATACCTGAAGCGAGCTGATAGTCGCGTTCGCTCTGCTCCCTCACCTCGTCCATGACGTCGTCCACGGTAATCTGACCGACCAGACGCCCTATACTGTCGACCACCGGCATTGCCACAAGGTCATATTTCTCGAAGTCTATCGCCACATCGTCAATCGGGGTCTCGGTGCGCACGGATACGGGATCCGCCTCCATGACGTGTTTGATTTTCGACACCGAGGGGTGGGTGATCATCTTTTTGAGCGGAAGGATACCTTTGAGACGGTTGTCGTTGTCTACCACATAGACATAATATATGTCGTCAAGGTCTTCCGCCTGACGGCGCATCTCTTTGAGACAGTCAGGCATGGAGAGATTCTCGTTCACCACAATCATCTCGGTGCCCATCAGACCGCCGGCAGTGTCCTCGTCATATTGGAGCAGGTCAACGATATCGCCGGCCTGTTCCATGTCGTCGATATGGGAGATTACCTCATCGCGGTCCTCCTCATCGAGTTCCTGGATAAGGTCCACGGCATCGTCCGTGTCGAGGAGATCGATGTAATGGCCGATCTGCTCAGGATCCATTCCTTCAAGGAGCTTCTTACGGTCCTCCTCATCGAGTTCCATGAGCACGTCGGCTTTTTTCTCCTTGTCTTCAATCAGATTGAAGAGCCACTCCGCCTGTTTCAGGTTGAGCGACTGGAAGAGCTCGGCAATATCCGCAGGGTGCATCTCTTTCACTTCCTGCTGGGCGGCCTCTCGGTCTTGGGAATCGATTATCTGCTCGATACGTTCTATGTCGTTTTCGGTAAAATCCCTCATAATGCTACATCTTTGACTGCAAAATTACGAAAAAATACCCGAAAAGGTCAGTTTACCGGAGAATTTTTTGGTTGGCGCCAACGTTTCGCTCGCCCGGGACGTTTCGTTCGTCCGGGTCGCTTGACACGCCTGAGAAGCAGAAGAGGCAGATAGAGCACCAATGCCACCAGGGAGAAGAGCAGACCGCCGATCGTGCCTGCCGCCAACGGAAACCAGAAACTTTCTTTTGACGTGCCCACAATGAAGGGTATGAAACCGAGCACGGTTGAGAGCACTGTCATGATAATCGGCATCAGTTTCACTCCGAATGCTTTAAGATATAAGGTGACGGCCCTTGCGGGAGCTATACGGCCCTGAGTCCCGACGGTAAGACGCAGAGAGTCAAACTCATTGATGATGTAGATGGCGGCGTTTACGGT
>CAZPHL010000056.1:0-8216 GCA_964586465.1 uncultured Sangeribacter sp. | reverse complement strand
ATAAGCGGTGCGTTGAGCAACGCCCACACGTCATAGTCGCGGCTTTGCGAAGACGACAGCATCATCTTCTCGGTGTAACCGTCGGCCTGTATGTAGCCACATTCGATATTGCGTCCGAATACGGGCCTTAAGGCGCCATAGAAGTCCTGTGCCGTAAGGTTGTTGCGTGCCAGGGCCTCGCGGTCTACGGTAAGCGTGAACTCCGTGTAATCCTCTTTCCAAAAAGAGAAATCTGATTTCATCTCAACTTCTTTGATGCGACGGTGGGAAAGCAGGGAGTCGCGCAACTGCTCACCGAAGTTCCACAGATCGTCATAATTGAAGCCATACATCTTTACACGCATACTGCCTGAGTTCTCTATCACGCTGTTGTTGAAAGCGTTGTCTTCAAGGCCGTAGACGCTCCAGCTGCCCCCTCCTAACGTCAGGGCTTTGCTCACTATGTCTGATTTAAGTCGATAGGGTAGTGATGTGGATCCTGCCTCATCTGTGAAACGTATCGTGATCTGACCTTGCCGCCCGTTTTGAACGTTGGTCTGGAACTGGCGTATGCCCTCCTTGGAGGCCAGGAAAGTCTCCATACGTCGCATGAGATTGTCCATCTGGGCGATTGTCGCGCCGTTGGGCAATGAAGCGGTCACGTATAGCATCTTTTCTCCGTAATCACGGTTGAAATAACCCCCTTCCCGCACCTTGTCGAAGAAGAGCCACCCCGTACAACCTATTCCTCCGGCCATCAGCAGGAAAAAAGCCCATCGCCACCGCAATGCAAAACGTATGTAACCCCCGTAGAGATGCCGGAGCAGTATGGTAACACGGCGTCGCAGTGAACGCAGCCGGTGTTTCCCTCTCTTTTCGGCAGCTTTGGAATATGCCTTCACACACCCCATGCGCTCGGCCAAGGCCGGCACAAGAAAGAGAGCTACTATAAGCGACACAAGCAGATTTACAACCACCACTATCACAAAATCCTCGAGATTACGCTTTATCTCGTCATTCAGCAGAAAAACCACTATGAGTGCACCGGCCGTGGTGAGCGTGGCGGCGAGTATCGCCGGGAAGGCCCTACGGTCACGCCGGCGCATATAGTGATCACACATCACAATCGTATTGTCTATCACGAGGTTGAGCGATATGGTGATGCCGGCAAGTGAATAGAGTTGTATCTCGGTGGAAAAAAACCGATAGAATATCACGGCTACTGCAAGGTTTATCGCAAGAGAAATGACTGTCAGCAACGTGTAACGCACGTTACGGGTGACAATCACAATGAACACCAGCAAGATCAGCACCGTAAGACCCGTGCGGAAATATATCTTGTCAAGCTCTTTGCGTATCGTGTCGGTATTGTCATTGGCAAGCAGAAAACTCATACCGGCCGGCGCTTTCCTGCGCAGTCGGTCAATACACCGCGCTACCTCATCACCTACCTTCAGCTGATTGGCATCCTCAGCCGCCGTTAAGTTGAGATAGATGGAGTTAAGCCCGTTGATGCGGAAATATGAATCAGGTGTTCCCTCAGTATGAGTCACCGTGACCACTTTGTCAAGTGTTATGGCCTCTCCTTTAGGTGTTACAAGGGGTATCTCGGCGGGCTCGAACACATTTCTGTCTCCCGTCGACTTCCCCACGATGCGCATACGGTTGCCGTCGACTTCTCCCACACCTAAGAATTCCGACTTGTAATGACGCTGTATAGCCTCTGTCAGATCGTTTGTCGTGATACCGAGCGCACCAAGTCGGTCGGCATCATACTCCAGATGCCACTCCATCGGCACGACCCCATAGATAGCCACCCTCTCTACCCCTAGTATGTCGCTCAACACAGGCACCACTTTTTCCGATACGTATGCCTCGATTTCCATTGACGAACCGGGGGCGGTGACCGTGTAGGTCATGAACGGACCCGATGAGTTGTCGTGGGAATGGGCCGCGCTCACAACCGGATAAGTCGTACCCTCGGGAAATGACTGCCACATACGGCGAACTATCGTGGAAGCCTCCAGCCGGGCCATATCGATGTCAGTGTGTTTATCAAGCTCGAGCCGTATGCTCCCATATCCGTTGCCCGACCGCGATTCGATGCGCTTGACACCCTTTATACGGGCCAAGGCACCCTCGAGGCGTCCCGTCACCTCCTGTTCCACCACCCTTGACGAATTGCCGGGCATGGAAAATTCAACCCTCAGCGTCGGAAGCTCGCGGGAGGGCAGAAGCTTCACCGGAAGCTGCGGCAGAAGCAGACAGCCCGCCAAACTCAAGGCTATGAAGATGATTATTATCGAAAAGCTGTGCTTCATTTAATCTGTTGTTGTAGATCAAACTTACGGGCGAGCGGGATATTCAGTTCAAAATCGTAAAGAGTAAGCTTACGGAGCCTGTAATAACTCAGCCAATAGTTCTTCAGGGCGGCTATATAATTGCGGTTGGCCTCCTGACGGCGTGAGGAGGCAAGCGACATGCTGCTCAGATCGGTCTTCCCGATCATAAACCGCTGTTGGGTGCGGTCAAACGCCATGTCGGCGAGATCCATAGCTTCGCGGGCCGATTTTATCAGATCTATCTGTATGTTGAAATCGTCTACTGTCATGGCAACCTCTTCATCAAGCGATTGCTCATCCTGACGTGCGGCGATGCGGGCCACATCGAGATTGCTTACCGCCATATTATATTTTCCCTTACGCACACCCCAGTCTACGAGTGGAATCGTGAGAGAAATCGACACGAGGTCCTGCCGGAGCAGGTTACGATAGGCGGCTGCGAATTTGTCACCCACCTGATTGAAACCCACCGAGGCGTTGAACGAGGCATTGAACATATTCTCCACTTTGGTCTTGTTGACCACACTCTGAGCCTCGAGGATATTCTGCTTATGTTGAAGCAGAGCCGGACTGTTGTCGCGGGCATAAGCCATAGCCTCATCCACGGCTACCGTACGCTCTACGGGTAGGGAAGGGAGCTCTACCTCAAGATCCGTATCACGGTCCATTCCTAAAAATGAGGCCAGCGAGGCATTAGCCCGCTTCAGCGCGATCCGAGTGTTTTCCAAGGTGTTGCGTGCGTTCACAAGATCCAGTTTGAGAGTCAGTAGATCAGCTTGTGAAATGGCGGCAATCTTGAAACGTCGTTCTCCAATCACATATAACGTGTCGGCCGACTGCAGGTTTTCACGTGCAAGCCGGTATTCGGTCTGTGCCAAAGCGAGATCAAAGAAATATGTGACTGCATTTTCCGACACCTCCTCCATGTTGTAAAGAAATTCCTTCTTTACCTTCTCGTATTTCAGAGGCTCGATTTTCTTCTCCCATTTGAATGCGTTGTAGCCGAGGAGCTGCTGCTGATAACCTATACGGAAAGGTATGCTCGAGAACTGTGTGTAGGTGCTCGCGCCCATGTTGCGCATATAGTTGAGGTCTGATTCCACGAAGAAAGTACCTCCGAGCCAGTCGAGATTCTGGGTGATGTTGAGTCCCGCCGAGGCGAAGTAAGACTGCTGGGCTCGGTAGACGTCTATATTGTTGTCGAAATCGTAGCGTGAAGTGATGTCGCGGTAATAACGTGCCGGCGTGAGGTTGAGCGAGAGACTCGGGAGACGGTTGGCCTTGAAAGAGCGGAACTGCCAGTAGCCGGCCTGATACAGATTACGGTAACGGAATGCCGACAGTGAACTGTCAGCGGCTATCTCAATGGTCTTCTGCAAGTCAAGGGTCACGGGATTTGCTCCCGCTGCTCCCGTGAAGGAGAGCGGAAAGAGAAGTAGTAATAAGGATAATCCGAACGACATCCGGAATCTAAGCAGTCTTGACATTATGTTTGCGGTAAATTATGTAATATATCAGAGGAATAATGAAGACACTCACGAGTGTACCCACCACCATGGAGCCGATCATAGCCACGGCGAGAGGCCGTTGCAGACGGCTCCCCATATCGTCGGTAAACAGCATGGGCACCATTGCGAGGATGGTGGTGAGGGAGGTCATGATTATAGGGCGCAGACGGCGTGAGCCGGCGGTATGGATGGCCTCGAGCAACGGTTTACCCTCTTTACGCAGGGAATTAATGGCATCGAGTTTCAATATGGAATCGTTTACCACGATACCGCATGTCACGATTATGCCTATGGCCGACATGATGTTGAGCGTATGGCCGAAAATCCATAATGTGAGCAACGCGAAAGCAGTGTCTACAGGAATCTCGAAAAGCACGATGAGAGGCTGCGTGAAACTCTCGAACTGAGCGCAGAGAATAAAATACATCAGCACCACCGACACTAACAGAATGGTGACCATCTCCCTGATCATGCGTGAGTCGGAGAAGAAAGCTCCGGTAAGTTCCGCCTCCCAGCCTCCGGCTTCTCTCACGGCTTTCTCTATAGCCTCACCCTTCCCGGCGGCATCGGGCTTTGTCTGATATGCCAACGGCAGATACTCTCCGTTCTTGCCGGCATGGATGTCGCGGAAATCGTATGAGGTCTTCGTGGTCACAAGACGGGATAGTGGTATCGGTGAGCGGTGACCATCCTTGTCGGGACGGCTCTCCACAAGAGTCCGGGTGAGCAGTTGTGTCACATCCGTAGTGCCTGACGCCACGGCCACCGGAATATATTCGCTGAAAGAACGTAAGGTGGTGAACTCATTTTCACGGAAAGAGGAACGGAGTATCCTGTCCACTTCTCCCGGATCGACATTATACATGGCCATCGCTGAATTGTCGGCTGTCAGGTCGGTCTGAGTGCGCGTCACAGGAGCAGATTCCGGTTCACCACCTGCGGCCGAGACGTATGGCATCACGGCAGAGAGCTCATCGGGAGTGGCGGGCGAATGAGTGCCCTTGCGTGTCAGACGCACCTCGAGGTCAGGCTCCGACGAGGCGAACACCTTTTCAAAAAGATTGGCGGGAGGATAGAACTCTATTTCAGCCTCCGGATATGAGGCGGCTATGGCAGACGATATTTTCCGCACTATGCGCTCCCTCTCTTTATCTGATGAGGCGCGGATATAAAGCTCGGCATCCTGTTGCGACAGGTCAGATCCGTCGTCAAGCATGAAATCCTGCACTCCCACGGAAGATGAATTCTCGATTATCTCTTTTTCACATTCTCCGATAAGCATATTCACCCGGCGAGAGTTCTCCCGTGTGGTTATATTTTCGTTCCAGCTTATCTTAGCCATTGTCTCCGCATGGTCAAGACGAGGCATTCGTTCTGTCTGCATGATGTTGAAAAGCACCACGCAGAGTGGTATCACCATCACGGTTAGCGTAATCCAGAATACTTTATGGGCAAATATGAAATTAATCCCCCCATGATAGATTTTCTCCATCCATCTGTCAATCCGTTTGGTCTCTTTCCATTCAGTGACAGGCCGTTCGTTGGTTTTCTCTTTAGTCTTCTTTGCTCTCACGGAGAAGAAAATACGGTAAAGCACTGGAAGAAGCATTATGCCTACGATATACGACATGGCCAATCCGGCGGAGATCGAGAAAGCCTGGTCAGTGAATATCGCACCGGCTATTCCGCTCATGAAGATAAGCGGCACAAACACGGCGATAGTGGTGAGAGAGGAACTCAACAGGGGAGTGATCATCTCTGTGGTGCCACGGTCACAGGCCGGTATAAGTGGCAGTCCGAGCTGGCGCCATTGGGTGATGTTCTCAGTTACGATCACAGAGTTGTCTATCATCATGCCAACGGCTAATATCAAGCCCGAGAGAGACACCACATTAAGCGACACCCCGAACAGATAGAACAACAGGAAGGTCAGGATCAGAGCGGCCACAATCGAGATGCCGATCACGAAGGGGGTACGCAGGTCGCCGATGAAGAGGGCAGTGATAAGGAAGACCAGTATGAGTCCGAGCACAAGATTCTGCACAAGGTTGGAGATGGTGTAATCAAGCAGGTCGGTCTGATTACGGCTCACCGAGAAGCTATAGGCCGGATACTCTGCGGAGAATGAATCGATTATAGAGGTCAGAGCCTCCTTCATACCGTCGATATTCTCCTCATTCTGTTTCACCACAGCCAAAGCTACGGCTCTTTTCCCCTGATATTCGGCCATACCCTGAGGTTCGGGCTCCACCACCTCCACCTTCGCCACATCTCCGAGACGGATTATTTTATCTCCATGACGTATGTAGAGATTCTCCACATCTGCGGGAGTGCGAAGTTGATTGGTGACGTTAACATTATACTCATAATATCCCTCTCTCACGGTCATGCTCCCGGGATTTTGGTTGGCAGCTGTCACAGCCTGTTCTATAATGGCGGGGGTTATGCCGAGAGCCTCCGTGCGCAAGCGGTCGGGAGTGATACGGAGCAACCGTGACGGGATACCCGACACATCCACCATAGCCACCTCGGGAAGTTGTTCTATGCGTCGGCGTATAGTGTTGTCGGCCACTTTCGCCATCTCAAGGAAACCGTTTTCCGATCCATTATCATCACGAAGGGTCACGTGGAGATATAGCACCGGAATGTCCGTGGCGCTGGCCTTGATCACTTTCGGACGCTCCATTTCACGCGGCAGAGAATTCATAGCCGCGTCAATCTTCTCATTGGCGGCGATGAAGGCAAGATCCATGTCGACGCCATATTCGAAGTCCATGCGGATTGTGGCTGAACCGTCGCGTGTCTCGCTGTGGATCTCGCTAAGCCCACCCACTTGCTGAAGCATACGCCTCACCGGTGCCGTAGCCATATTCTCCAGTTCCCGAGCCGAAGTATTGTCGGCCGAGATTCTCACCGTAATCCTCGGGATATCGATGGAAGGGAGGAGCGACACCGGTATCGCTGAATAGGTGACCAGACCGATGATAACGAAGCCGAGAAAGGCCATTATCACGGCTATTGGCCGTTGTATCAGAAATTTAACCATAATTATCTGACAGTTACCGGGGCTTCGTGAGCAAGGTTCATATTTCCTGAAACTATCACCTTCATACCAGGCTCGAGACCCTCGACAATCGAATAGTTGCCCATATTCTCGAGACCTGTCTTCACATAGTTCCAGAGTGCTTTCTTGCCGTCATCACTCAGTGTGAATACCACCTGTCTGCCCGTGCGGAGCACAACGGCACTCTTAGGCACCACCAGTTGCTTCCCGAGCGACTTCTGCACGCTGACCTTCACATTCATGCCGTCATAAAGGCCCTTGCCACCGTCGGCGGAAGCAACCACCGTAACGAGGCCGTCGGCATCGACAAAGGGATTGATGTCTGTGATATGACCTGAATATTCCCCTGATGTGGAGAAAGGGTGTATCTCCACCTTGTCACCTTGCGACACCACAGCCAATTCCCCCTCCAGAATCTTAAATTCCACATCCATAGCGCCGCCAATGACGGTGCATACAGGTTTAGACGCATCCGGACGGTTGAAAGGTTTTGCAGTGAGATTAGCCACAGTGCCACTGAAAGGTGCCGTTAGCACTGCCTCGGCAAGCTTATGCTGTGCATCCTTCAAGTTAGCCTCCGCTTCTGTATATCCGCTTCTCAGGCGTGCAAGTTTCAACACATCGGCAGGTATGGCGTTAATATTGTCCGGGTCGTAGCCTTGACCGATAAGAGCATCCTTTAGTTCGAGTTCAGCCTTGTCGAGTATGTTTTTTGCACGGTCAGCATCTGTCTGCAGCTTATACGTGTCGAGGGCTGCGATTTTCTGACCCTTGGCCACATTCTGACCGTTTCTCACATACACCTCCGTAATCATATTCTCACCGGAGGGGAAAAAGAGGTCGGCGCGGTTATGTCCTGTGACATGGCCATTGCTCACCACTTCATGATTAAAATCGGAGGGTTGGAGCTCGAACACAGTCACCTCAGTGACCTTGGAAGGTTCAGCGGAGATCTTAGCGGGTGCCTCGTCCTCTTCCTCCTGTAGGCGTGTCTTATCGTTGCCGGTGCAGGCGGCAAGGCAGATGGTAAGAATAAAAGGTAGATATAATTTCATGATGTCAGCATTTCATGTTTACAAAATTTCAGGCAATGACTGCAATCGGTCACATACGGCTTTCCCAAAGAGAAGCACATTCACAAAACAAGCACATCCATAAAAATCAGTGTGCCATACTAAAAAACCGAAAACTTTTTAATCTGTGACAAAATTATACAAAAAATCCGAAGTATTTCATATTTAACATAGTAAAATCCTCCGAAACATGCATTTCCGTCATTTTTCCGTCATTCGTTTTCGTCTCATGTCCAGAATTCCGTCATTC
>CAZPHL010000055.1:0-16066 GCA_964586465.1 uncultured Sangeribacter sp. | reverse complement strand
GGGAATTATAAAATAGTGTAAAATCTAAAGTAGATTATAATAGAATATGGGAAAACCAAAAGGCAGCGAAAAAACCGGGGGGCGAAAAAAAGGCACACCCAACCGAACCACCGCTTCAATTCGGGAATGGCTTGTAAACCTTATCGGCAAGAATCAAAAGCAGATAGAGAAAGACCTTAAGGAATTAGAGCCTATGGCAAGGTTAAATATCATAACCAAGATACTACCCTTTGCCGTTCCAAAGATGCAAGAGGTCAATGCGACCATTGACATTGACAAGATAACGGACGAGCAACTTGATATGGTAATTGATGAAATAACAAAAGATATAGATGATGATGGAGAAGAAAAAGAATAATGAAGATGAGGTGCAAGGCTATCCCTTAGACCGGGAAACAAAGTTAATGCTCCTCCGATGGCTCAAAGATGGCCTCATTGATAGAATGGAAGTTTACAATCTCAAAACCGAGGTAACACGCGGTATAAGCCGAGAAGAAATGATAGAGGAACTTAATCGGCTTGAACTATGCCGGAATGATGAGATATGCAGACATTTCATTTCTCAAAATGTGTGCAAGTATTGCCACACAGACCGGACACCGAGAGAAAAACCCCTACCATTTTATGATGAATGGGAATCTTATTAATACGCTATCAATACTATCACTTATGAAGATACAATTAGACCGAACCAAGCGGATTATCCTCCTGAAATGGCTGCGACAAGGCCATATAAATACCCTTGATATGCCGGACACAATGGAGGGTTACAACTACTTTGAGGAACTGATGAAAGATGTAGACACTAAGGAAGAGGTAGGAGGATAAGGGTAAAAGGAATAATTAGAGCCAATACCACTAACTTACATTATACTTGATGAAACCTTTGCTCCGAGATGGCGCGAGGGTTTTTATCGTATATGATAGAAATCCGAGTCATAGGTTTTACGCAAGGGTGGAAAGCTCTATACAGAGTTAAACTGACCATTTATCAAGTTTTCCCCATTTTTGAGAAAAACTAATGATGTAGGGTTTTACCATTTTGGGTAAGCGGTGGGAATCAATGATTTACCACTTCGTGGAATGGGAATCTTACATAGGCAGAATTTTGCCCATTAAAAATAAGTGATTATAATGAAATCACTTTATGACCACAAGCTAAAAAAATCCGATTTTGAGGGTTAAAATATTTTCATTAACTTTGCTATCCCTAAACTAAGTAGCGATCGCCACAAGCGGTTGTCAGCACCTTATTTGCCCTTTGTATGGTGGTGGTAGTGGAAACACCCACACGGTTACTACTTAGACCGAGGACACCTAACCGAGGGGCTTTCTTATATCCCTAAACTAAGTAGTAATGAAATTTCTATTAATCCCCGGATGGCTAAGAAGAAGATGCCACCGGGAGGACAATTTCAGAATGATGGCTAAGACCATTGATTCACTGATGGCACAACTCAACTATGTGCAATTTCAGAAGAGTAAACTTGAAAGAGAAGTCAAGGCTCTGACAAAAGACCCGGTAGGTGCTTCCGCTGAGGCGTGGGAGCAAAAGTATTTCTCCGCTATGGCATTCATATTCGCTTCAAAGATATGATGAATATGATGATTATCTAAGGTTGACCGAGGGGCGCGACTATAAGAAGATAGTGGCAACCTATACCGGAAGATTCTGAAACCCCTATCTCTGATGAGGTAATTTATTTTATAAGGAGGGTCTAACGGTGGAATATGCCGTTAAATCCTCCTTTGTGGTGCAAATGTGGTGCAACTTATCATAAAGAAAAACCTCAACTCTCTGAAATACAAAGAATTGAGGTTTATTTAGAGTGACCCCGGTGGGGCTCGAACCCACGACCCAATGATTAAGAGTCATTTGCTCTACCAACTGAGCCACGGAGTCATGCTCGCGGTATTATTTCCGTTTTGCGAGTGCAAAGTTACAACCTTATTTTAAATATCGCAAATTTTTCTATAACTTTTTTAGAAAAAAATAATTTTTAAACTCTTTTATACCGATTTTTGCATTTTTATTATTCACTTATGCCATTTTTTATCTATCTTTACACGATATTTCAGATAGTGGAAAGCAACAATGCCAGGCAGCTGACACTTAAACTCTTCAAACCTGAATATTAATTTAGATTTAACCCTTAATATAATTCACAAGTTATGAACAAAAAAGTTCTTTATCTTGCTTTGGGTGTGGCCCTTATCGGCACAACAAGCTGCTCTAAGAAGCTTGGTGAATTCCAGAGCAATTATTTCAACACCACTCCGACTCCTCTGGAGACTGTTGGACAGAACGTTCCTGCCACTATCACCGGTAACATCCCGGCTAAGTTCATGGTTAAGAACGCTAAAGTCACTGCTACTCCTGTGCTCGAATATGCCAGCGGTTCCACACAGGGCACTCCGGTAATTATCCAGGGTGAAAATGTTCGTGCTAACGGTCAGGTTGTAAGCTACAACAACGGCGGTACTGTCCAGATTCCTTTCAACACTGAATACAAGCCTGAGATGGCTGAGTCTAATCTCTATCTCGACTTCCAGGTTGATCAGAACGGCAAGCTTTACGGACTCCCCCGTGTAAAAGTAGGTGAAGGTATCATCGCTACCTCTACCCTTGCTTCTGCCGCTACTGTACAGGCTGCCATCGCAAAGGATAACTTCCAGCGCATCATCAACGAAAAGTATAGCGCTGACATCCGCTTCCTTATCAATCAGGCTGTAATCCGTAACAATCAGATCACTGCCGCTGACTATGTAGATCTCAACCAGCAGCTCATCGATGCCAACGCAGCTGTAAACAAGGAAATCGCCGGCGTGACTATCCATTCTTATGCTTCACCTGACGGTACTCTCGCTTTCAATACTGAACTCGCTGAACGTCGTGAGCAGGTGACTGAGAAATTCATGGAGAACCAGCTCAAGAAAGACAAAATCACTGAATTCGGTGAACTTACAGCTACATTTACTCCTGAGGATTGGGAGGGCTTCCAGGAACTCGTTTCAAAGAGCAACATCCAGGATAAAGACCTTATCCTCGGCGTTCTCAAAATGTACAAAGATCCCGAGCAGCGTGAGAAAGAGATCCGTAATCTCTCAGGCGTATTCAATGAACTCGCTGACCAGATTCTTCCTCAGCTCCGTTATTCTAAGATCATGGCTTCTATCAACGTGATCGGAAAGAGCGATCAGGAACTTATCGAAGTATTCAACACCAACCCCGGTTCTCTCTCTGAGGATGAAATCCTTTATGTAGCTACCCTCACTGACGACTACAACCGTAAGAAAGAGGTTTACGCTAAAGCAGGCGAAGTTTATCCCAACAGCGCTCGCGCTATGAACAACCTCGGTATGGCTGAATACGCTCTCGGCAACTATGCTGCCGCCAAGAGTGCTTTCGAGAAAGCTAAACGTCTCGATCCATCTTTGAAGGCTACCGATATGAACCTCGGTCTTCTCCAGCTCCTCGACGGCAACTACAGCCAGGCTAACGAGCTTCTCGGCTCTGCTGCCGGTGTGCCCGAAGCTGCTGATGCTCTCGGTGTTTACTACCTCACACAGGGTGAAGTTGCTAAAGCTAACACTGCATTCGGCAACACCAAGACTAACAACTCTGCACTTGGTAAACTTCTTGCCAAAGATTATTCAGCTGCTCAGTCTATCCTTTCTGCAGTGCCTAATCCCGATGCTACAACTTATTATCTGTCAGCTATCGTAAGCGCTCGTACAAATAATGAGAACGGCGTGCTCAGCAACCTGCGCAAAGCTATCAGCATGGATAGCAGCATGCTCCAGCAGGCTAAGAATGACCTTGAGTTTGCTCAGTTCAACCTCAACAGCCTCTGATCTGTTACTACTTTCATATAAAAAAATAGTAATCATATAAAAAACGCTTCCGGCAGATGCCGGAAGCGTTTTTTATGTGAAAGAATCAAAGCTGACCTTGTTCTATGAGCGTGGCGATACGGTCGATAATGGCATCCTCCTCATTCTTCTCCGGGTTAAAACCATTTTTCATATTCATACCGAATATCCTGCCTATGGCCTGATAAAAACCGGCACGTAGCGTGCCAAGAAAGGCCTTTACTATATGATAGGAATTCTGATCGGTCTCTCTGGTGATCAATTTCAGAAGAATCTTACCCTGACCTTTGGTCATCTTCTTTACCACAGGCTTATACTGCTCCACAATATCCTTCTCAAGACGCTTGAGATGTGCCTCCCGCGTCTTTTTATCAGGTATGGTCTGAATATACTCGTAGGTCTCGGTGAGCGTAGAATAGGCAAGCTTGGCATACGGTAGTGTCTTGCGCACATCCCTTACGGTGCGCCAATAAAACTCCTCCTGTTTCTTATTCTTGAACCGTAATGGAGGATACACAACCACATCATTGAATATGGTCATACGCACCGTATCACCATATTCATCTACGAAATGATAGAACCCTTTGAAAGCTTGGATTTTCAGCTCAGGCACTTCCGGCAACGGTGTCAGCTTGGGCACAGTCTGACGGGCACTGACCGCCAGACTCCCTGTCAGGAGAGCCGGCAGAAGCAGCCAAAGGTAAGCATGTCGTCGCATAATCAGAAGTTTCAGAATAATAATGAATCAATACTAAATTAGTCTCGGGGCCATATCGCATAAGGGCGTCGATCACCGAAATATCCGGATCAAGTTTTCTCCCTATCTCCTCGCCTCTCCGTCTCACGGCATCAGCGATTCTTATACCCCCGGAGGGTTGAAAGTAACCCGTAATCCATGTGTGAAGCCGGCGATTGAGTTCTTTCAACTTGACAGGCCTATCTTCGAGAATGTCGCGCAATTCAGGCATAAGATACTGATAGTAGGGTGCCCTTCCGTAAATGGCCTCTATGGCTCCTAAATGGACATGAGGCCAATTACCATGATCGGAGAGCGACACCGCACTCTCAGCTCCGGTGCGTTTCAGTCGGGGCGCACCCCCTTCTACAGCTACACTCAATCTCACAGGCCCTGTGGGAGACGCTATCACTGTTCTGGCGAAATCTTTTCCACTTATCCCGCATACGCGGTTTGCATACGCCTGCGACTCCTCCTCTTCCATCCCCCTGCAACGGCTGCCGAACCATACGGCATACCAACGCAGTGTTGGAAGATAAGGCACCACTGTCACCATTGCCTGTCAGGATTGGCATCCCGCAGGATACGGTTCCAGCGGATTTTACCGTCTACCAGACTCTTCTCCTCATCAAAAGAGGCTATAATAAACATCGGTGACCCTACGATATGATCTTCAGGCACAAAACCCCAGTAACGCGAATCGGCGGAACGGTCGCGGTTATCTCCCATCATCCAATAATAATCCATCTTAAAGGTGTAATAGTCGGTCTGTTCTCCATTGATATAGATCTTACCATCCTTCACCCGGAGATCATTTCCCTCATAAACCTTTATAGCCCTCTCATAAATCGGAAGATTCTCAAGAGTGAGATGAAGCGTTGAGCCTCGTTTCGGAATCCAGAACTCACCCATATCAGGACGTGTCCAGCCATAATTGGCACCGAGGGGAAACATTCCCGACAAATCGTAGAACCCGCTTGATCCCTCACGACGCAAAGGACCTATGACCTCGGGCCACTTCTCTACCTCAGCCTTCATAGCCTTGGTGAGCGGTACATTATAATATCTGAATCCGGCATAGTCACTCTCTATAGGCGCGGAACCATGATCATCACCGCGTACTCCAAGCTCGCTCCATTTTTCATCGGAAATGACACCGTTAACGGGTATTATGTAGTTGAACTGTACATTCTCGGGCTCCGCAATAGGGTTTCCGTTGATAAAGACGGAATCATTACGTATGGAGAGGAACTCTCCGGGAAGACCTATAGCCCTCTTTACATAATTCTCGCGCCGGTCGACAGGACGCCATACTATCTCACCGAACGTCTGGGGATTATACTCCATATATTCACGTGGATTATCTATCCCGCTGCGGCGCAGCTCATAAGAGATCTGATAATAATCAGGATTCTGGATCTTGAGAGCCACTGTATCTCCCTGAGGATAGTTGAACACCACTATATCACCGCGTTGTATGCTGCGCAAACCGGGCAACCTATGATAGGCCAACTGAGGCTTTTCAAGATAGCTCTTGGTGTTGATGATAGGCATAGTATGCTGGGCCAATGGAAAATGCAAAGGTGTCTGAGGCACACGCGGACCGTAGATGGTCTTGTTGACCCACAGATAATCTCCCACGAGAAGCGACTTCTCCAGACTCGATGAGGGTATCTTGTAATTCTGCCCGATAAAGGCAAATATGAAATACACAAGCACCAAGGCGTAAATGATGGCATCGACCCAGGCCATGACCGTGCGCACCGGACCCTTTGTCTTTTTCCACCAGGTCCAGGGTATATAGGCTGTGATGTATATGTCGATCAGCAGAAGCCAGAACAATCCCAGCCAAGGATTACCCATCCATATCACCCACAGGAAGAAGAGAACGGACACCACGCCGAAACGTATCCAACGCGTCACCGATGTCTCCCGTATACGCTCGCGCAAAGACTTCATTCCACTTGGCGTAGGATTGACCACAGACTTATAATTGTTGTTGTTCATGAGATCCTCAACGATTAGAAAAGTCCCGAAGTATGGGTAACGTCAGACAGCATATCGGAAATAGTGAAGTAGCCCTTCTTATCTTTAAGCCATTCGGCGGCCATCACCGCTCCTAAAGCGAATCCTTCACGGCTCTTGGCCTCATGAGAGATAGTGATCTTGTCAACCGCAGAATCCCAAGTGATGATATGCGTGCCCGGCACTTCTCCCTCACGTACATGCTCGATCGGAAGAGCGTTAGGCGACATCTTCTTTCCCTCTTCCGGCTCTTGCCAGCAGTCGAGACGAGTGACATTGCTTACGATATCTTCCGCAAGAGTGATGGCCGTGCCCGAGGGATGATCGAGCTTATGAATATGATGTATCTCGGTCATAGAGGGTGTATAAGCCGGGAAATCATTCATTATTTTGGCAAGATAACGGTTTACTGCCATGAAGATATTCACACCTATGGAGAAATTAGAGGCATACAGAAGTGTGCCCTCTCCCTTGTCACACATATCCTTGAGGTCGGGCAGAGCGTCAAGCCACCCGGTAGTGCCGCATACCACAGGCACCTTGGCGGCAAATGACTTCAGGATATTGTCTACGGCAGTGCCGGGTGTGGTGAATTCTATAGCGACATCCGCGCTGCGGTAAGCATCCGTATTGAAATCATCCGGATTCTCTACATCTATCACACACACTATCTTATGACCGCGCTCTTTAGCGATCGACTCAATCAAATGACCCATACGGCCATAACCTATAATTGCGAGTTTCATTTATTCCTTATGCTTTTTTATATGTAACGTAAAAATGAGCCATATAGTAGACCTTTGGAGTTTTTTTATGAGCCGGGCCAATATGTCAGGCGTCAGAAACCAAAAGCTATATTGTCGATGTAGAGAGTGAGACCTTCCGTGCCGACGAAGGGTTCTCCGCAAGAGGCCGAGGCCATCATGAGCACATGAGTAGGCTGTGCATCAGCCGGAGCCCAGCCCACCTCTTCCACCGGCACGAGCTTACCCTTTGAATTTCGGGCATAATAGGCTTTCTCTCCCGACAGGAGACCCATCCAGGGTTTGTAGAAAGGTTCCTTTGTTATGTCGCCGTAATGTATGGGCACTGCGTGACCCTTTGTCCAGGGCACGGCCTTTGAATAGCGTTCACGTGCCGTACCTACTCTTTGGGCATAAAGTTTTCCGTTGGAATCTTCCCAGCGTTTCTGAAGCAAGACATACACCTCAGCGTTATCACGTCCCTGAAGTTTCTTTTTCGATGAGAAACCCGTTGACTTGGTACGACTGTCTTCCGCAGGCATATCAACCTGATAGTCAAACACAAGTGCTTTCGGACGCTTCGTATAGGGTATCCCCATCTCCATCTTCGAGAAGGGGCCCTTGGTTGAGGTCACGGGCTCAAACACCTCTCCTAAAAAAATGGAGCCGGCCACCATGACATCCATATTGATCAGGCCCAACACCTTTACCTGCTCCATCTTTGATTCCAGTTTGGCACACATATCACCCCCTCTGTTAAACGGACTGACCGTGTTCGACCCTTTGACTATACCCGACACCTTAGCATACACATTACTCGAAGCCCAGGGCGAGCCGCCCGTATTAGCGTATGGTTTGTTTCCGTCTATGGTGGCCTGTGGACCGATAGCGTAGACTGTTTTCTTCTTACCGCCTATCAGTTTTGATTCAGAGATGTTGCGGGTGACCCATTGGGAAAAATCACCGTAACGGATAGGTTCAAGAGTATAGGCTTCCCCTACAAGGAAAGATAGCACCAAAGTGAGGAGCGCAAGAGTAGATTTCATAATAATTAATCGGAAAGCGTTGGTTTATCAAGTCCCAAAAACAAACGTGAATCTTTTTCTATCTCTTTAGTGAGATCGCGACCCACCAGCACCGACAATCGTGTGATGATGTCACTTATCGGCAAATCTGATTCATCAGTCTCGGCAAGAAGCATACCGACGGGAACTTCCCTTACGGAGCTGTCATTGTATTTATCTCCGAAAGAAAGCCATATACCTTTATCTGTTAACATTTTAGCCACCGTAGGTTTACCACGGAAACCATGTACTGCCCAATTCTGCACCGGCTGCAAATCTTTCTTGAGGCCGATAATTATATCATGAGCATGCACACAATGCACCACCAAAGGTTTTCCAAGACTTTCAGAAAGTTCAATCTGACGTTTCATCACCTGCATCTGGCGGTAGAGGGGTCCTCCCTTCACAAGATCGATGCCACACTCCCCTATCGCCACTACCTGAGGATGGGCGGCTGCTTGCTCAAGCTGAGCCCAGGTGTCTTCAGAAATATCATCAAGTGTTGACCATGGATGGATTCCTACAGAATAAAGCTGACCCTCGAGAGGATTGAATTCCTCCGGAGTGACGCATACCACTGCTCCGGGACACGGCGCAGGATGATGAGTATGTATATCGAGAATAGGTTGTATTATCATAAGCGTTAGTTTTAGTTAAAGTCACGGCACCGGATCATAGCCGCTGCCACCCCAGGGATGACAGCGCCCTATACGTTTGGCCGCAAGCACAGTCCCTTTTATCGCCCCATATTTCTGAATAGCCTCCACGGCATATTGGCTGCATGTGGGCTGATAGCGGCAGGCAGCCGGAAAATGAGGTGATATGGCACCCTGATAAAACCGTATGGGCATAATCAGAAGGCGTGACATAAATTTCGACATCGGAAAGAGTTTTATATAATATTTATTCCACCACGGTTACTCCCGAATCCTTCAACTTCAGGGCAAGACGTTTGAACAACAGTTTAAGCTTGCTTTCAATTGTGGAGTAAGGAAGATTTTTATCATGAAGATAGATCAGTGCCATCCCGAGGGTCCGTATCTTGCCGGATGCCTCCAGCTGCCGTTTCAAAGGAAGTCTGTTCAATCTGTAAGCCTCCCTTATGCGCCGACGCATCAGCACTCGGTCCACGGCATGCCTTCTCTTCTTCTTAGGCACTGTTATCAGCATCTGAAGCGAATCAATGCGCTCCGGAATTCTGTCACGGAAAGCGTTCTCAAGGTCATCCTCATCAATGGCTCGCCAAGTCAGACGCAGGGGGTACTCATACAATGTATGCCCTTCGCGGAAGAGGGGGTCCACAAGCGAACGATGACGCAATTTCTCTCCCTTTCGCAAGGTCAAGCGAGTTTTACCCTCCGCTTCCGGAGAGATATTGTCAGACAATATGTCGGGATTCCCGGGGTTCATATCGCAAAATTATAAAAAAAACGCCGCTTTACCAAATCTCCTTATTTTGTCATGTCGGCATAATATTATATATTTGCATAAATTAAGAAATATCCCTGTTTCCTAACCATCCCTCCGGGGAAGAAAACCTTAAGAATTATGGGAAAAGACCAGACAGTTTTATTTCACTCCACAATATTCGGCCCCATCCGCAGCCGCCGTCTCGGTGTCTCCTTAGGGGTCAACCTCTCCCCCTCCGACGGTAAGATCTGCTCTTTCGACTGCCTCTATTGTGAAGCGGGCTTCAACGCTCAAGGCCCCGGGTCAACCGGCCTGCCCTCCCGTGAAAAGGTAAGGGAAGATCTGACGGCTAAATTGACGGCCATGAAAGAGGACAACCAGCCTTTGGACGTGATAACCTTCTCCGGTAATGGCGAACCCACTCTTCATCCTGATTTTCCGGAAATTATCGATGATGTCATGGGTCTGCGCGACCAATTCTACCCCGATGCCAAGGTGTCGGTGCTTACCAACTCTACACGGATCTTCAAACCGGAAGTGGCGGATGCTCTAAAAAGAGTAGACAACAATATTCTTAAACTCGATTCGGCAATTGAAAGCACCATGCGCCTGATCGACCGCCCTAACGATCCCAACTTTACCGTGAAACGGGTGGTCGATTCTCTTCGTCAATTTAAAGACACAGGCATCATCCAGACCATGATCCTGCGGGGCAAGCATGACGGACACTCTGTTGACAACACCACTCCGGAGGAGTTAGAGGCCCTGATCGAAGCCTATAAAGTCATCTCTCCACGCGAAATAATGATCTATAGTCTTGACCGTTCCACTCCCGAAGAGAAACTCATTAAGGTTGAGAAGGCAGAATTGGAAGAGATAGGACACAAAATCGCTGAAGCCACCGGCATTCCCGTGCAGGTGAATTAAAATATCTGTCATGAACGGTATTCAGATTCCCCCTCCTTTGCGCAGCGGTGATAAAATCGCTATAATTTCCCCTGCCACTACGGTAAAGGAGGAATATGTGGCCGGAGCAGTCGAGATGCTCGTCCGGATGGGGTTTAAAGCGGAGGTGATGCCTTCGGCTCTCGGTCCGGCTGACGGATCGTTTGCCGCAAATCTTGAATCACGTCTCTCCGATCTGCGTACAGCCCTCTCTGATCCTGAAACAAAATGTATCCTCTGTGCCAGAGGAGGCTATGGATGCGTGCATCTGCTTCCTTATATATCTGAGGATGAAATACGCCGTAATGCCAAATGGATTGTAGGGTTTTCTGATATTTCGGCTCTCCATGCCCTGTGGCTGAAAGCCGGTGTTGCCTCTCTGCATGCGCCCATGGCCAAACATCTGACACTTCTTCCTCCGGATGATGTGTCAACCGCCTCTATGCTCGGTATCCTGACAGGGCTACAGACTATGGACTATACCGTAGCCCCTTCTCCTTATAACCGACCGGGCGAAGCTACCGGACGCCTTCAGGGTGGGAATCTGGCCGTTCTTAACGGCTTGGCGGCCACTCCCTACGATATCCTGCAAGTTGACGGCAATGAGGATGTAATTCTCTTCATCGAGGATATTGCCGAAGCCATATATGCCGTGGAGAGAATGTTGTTCCGCCTGAATATGGCCGGAGTGCTCAACCGGATACGGGGCTTGATCGTAGGTCAGTTTACAGAATATCGTCCCGACCGTAATTATTCCACAATGGAAGAGATGATCTCCGCGCTACTGGGTCGTTGTGGTATAGACTCCATACCCGTAGCCTTCAATTTCCCCACAGGCCATGTCGACTATAATCTTCCTATGATAGAGGGAGAGCGGGTCAGACTTATCGTTACTGAAGAGAAAGTGCGGCTGGTGTCCGTCAGATAGCCGGTTGTTAATATTCATCTTTATCACCTCATCATCTATTTATACACAGAAGAATGGAAATGACAATCAGAGAAGCCCAGACTGCTGTAGATGACTGGATCCACACCGTAGGAGGAAGATACTTCTCCGAACTAACCAATATGGCTCTTCTCACGGAAGAGACCGGAGAACTTGCACGCGTCATAGCACGTGTCTACGGAGATCAGGTGGCCAAAGAGGGTGATCTGCGTAAGAGTCTGAAAGAGGAGTTGGCCGATGTGTTGTGGGTGCTTATATGTCTGGCTAACCAGACCGGCGTAAATCTGACGGAAGCTTTTGAAGCAAGTCTGGAAAAAAAACGCACCCGTGATAAAGACCGTTTCAAAGAGATTAAGGATAAAGGGATATGAAAGGGTTATGCCGGCTTGCAATCATATCGCCCTGTCTCAATGAGGAGGAGGTGCTCCCCTTGACAATCACTACCCTCCAAAGCCTGCTTGCAGAACTGAAAGATAAGGGGATGATCTCACCCGAGAGTTTTCTTATATTTGTCGACGACGGTAGCGACGACCATACGTGGCCGTTGATTGCTTCACATTCATGTGAGTCGGTCAGAGGAATCAGGCTCAGCCGTCACTGCGGACACCAGGCAGCCCTGATAGCCGGTATGGAGGAAGCACTCTCCCACTGCGATGTCTGCATCACAATCGACGCAGACCTCCAGGATGATGTGTCGGTAATCCCCGAGATGCTCGACAAGTTTTACGAGGGAGCAGATATAGTCTATGGTGTCAGACGCACCCGCCACACCGATTCATGGATCAAAAAAAACACCGCATCGGCTTTCTACAGCACAATGCGGAGATTAGGCGTGGAGAATGTGATGAATCATGCCGATTTCCGGCTTATGAGTTCCAGGGCGTTGGCAGATCTGCTCGACTATGGAGAACGCAATCTCTATCTGCGAGGGCTTATTCCCATGTTGGGTTATCGCCAGGAGATGGTGTTTTATGACCGTGCGCCCCGATGTGGCGGTGAATCCAAATATCCTTTCAGAAAAATGCTTGACTTCGCAATCGACGGCATCACCTCTTTTTCAGTAAGGCCTGTAAGGATGCTCTTCTGGTTGGGAATAGTTTTCATGATCACGGCCTTGGCCATAGGCATTTATGTGCTGGTAAGACATTTCACCGGCGAGACGATTGCCGGATGGACATCGTTGATTCTTTCCATCTGGTTTTGCACCGGCATTCTCCTGATGGGATTAGGCATCATCGGCGAATACATAGGCAAGATTTATATCGAGGTTAAAAAACGACCCCGATATAAGGTTGCGGAACGGAGCTGACTTGCCTGAGGGCCATTGCTCTCATCCTGCGCAGATTATATCAATTGCAACAGATGCAATTCATCCATGATTTCCATTCCGGAAAGATGACGCTTGCGGGAGATTACCCGCGCGAATTCATCTATAGCCGGATGCAATCGTGGATTATGGAAGAGACGGCTCGCACGCTTCAGGGCATTATTGTAAAGATTCTCTATCTCATCGTCCTCAAGCGAGCAAGTGTCACGTCCTTCGCGTTCCACCTCATTATAGATTTCATCCATCACCTCTGAAGGGGCCTCCTCTTTCAGACGCACAACCGATCGGGCCAGCACATTGGATACGACCATAGAGGTTGTGAGATGAAAATTCTGCACCAGATTATCCCATGACGCTTTCGGGGAGATACTGGGCGAACCCGGGAAATAATAACGGTGGGAAAACTCTACCATGGGGCCATCTGAATCGAGGCTCACCTCCGACACACGGTCAATGGCATGTAGACTCGCAAGAGATATCACCATTCCTGCAAGGCCATAGGCACGGTCGTCTTCGTTAAGATATGCTAATGTCATCTTTTATCTTTTTTTCTTAAAACACTCAAGGGGCATGATTAGTTGCACCGCGTTAAATCCCGTGAATCAGAACAGCCACTTGAGACCGGCTACAAATACCAATCCTTGCGACGGCTGCATCGGCAATATGGCATCATGACGGTTCAGAATATTGTCTGCCTGTAGCCATAGACTGAAGTCTCTATTGAAATCCCACGACCCGTAAAGATTGAGCAACGTCAGGTCAGGCAATCTCAAAGAATGAAGGGTCGTGGTCTCACCGTTGATTATGAGAGAGGAGGAAGTAAGCTGAGCCATTGAGGCGGTATAGATGTCCCTCTTGCCTCTGAAATCAAAACCTGCTCCGATTTTCAATGGTTTGACGGGACGCACAAACATTTTGGCTGCTGCAGTGATCTTCGCCCTGTCATAACCGTTGAAAAAGCCTTTCTTACCATCCTGGGGTTGATAACTTCCCTCGGCACTTAGAGAGAATACGTCACCGAACTCATATGCAAGCTGTCCACTCACTGAATATCCGTGAAGATTTATTCCGCTGACATTGTTGCAATAATCCATATTTGATGACGCTGCCGGCTGAGGAGACAAGCCCTCTATCGGTCTTAAGCCATAATTCAGACAGGTGGTGTACCATCCTCCGAGAGGCACATTCTTGGCTGAGGTGTATCTGGCTTTCAGTCCCATGGAGAAGCCTGAGAAAGGCCCTAAATTAATGCCGAAAGCCGCATCAAGAGGTGTGAATGTCGGGCGTGTCGTCACTAAGCGCGGCATGTCGTAGTAATCAAGCTGATGAAGACGTGCAAGTGTCATGGGAGTGCTGCCTCCAAGTATGTCAAGATACACGCCCACCTGGCCGGTCTGTATCCCGAATCTCACATCGGGGGCTATGTGTATGAAAGGATAACGGTCTCCCGGCGCGCCGGCATGATAAGCGAAATCTATGTCAGCTCCCAGACGGATGTCAAGCAACCCTTTCGAGAAACGGTAATAAGGGGTCAAAGTGGCTATGGCATACTTTCCGACATTCATCTCGGATAACAACATCAGGTCAAATTTTCCATCTATGCCTATGGAACTGCCATTGTCCCAGGGCATTCTCACACCGCCGTCCACTCCGATGGTAGTTTCGCGGCCACCTTTACCTCCGTTTACACCCGAACCGGGAAGAGGATAGCTGCGATAGGCGAAATGACGCATCCGCCCGGATACGTTCCACATCAGGCTATTGGAAGGAGTCACGAGAGAGCGCCAGTCTACCCTCAGGGCAACATCGTTTATAGTCTGATCGGGAGCGTCTTTTTTAGCGGCAGGAAGCTCAGCGGGCACACCGCCGGCGAAACCATAATAATTGAAATAACCCAGATGGTAATCCAGAGCGGCATCCAGACGTCCGTGACCCTTTATCACATGAGAGGCATACAAAGCCACCGACTCATCGTAGCGGAATTGCTTCACATCGGAGGTGGCCTCCGACATCTCCGGTTTCCACAGTGATGTGGAGTTATGCTGAAGTCTCACTCCGAAAAGAGTGGAGGAATTGTCAATAAATCTGTAACCTGCACTCAAGGTGGAATTGAGCCAGGAGCCGGCTCCTAATTCCACATACCCCCTCTTCGAGGATATGTAACGGTCGGCACGCCAGCCGGTAGCCGGAATTGTCATGAGAGAGGGGGTGAACGAAGCCGCCACACCTCTTGACTCATAATTGAGAGGCGTAGTAGACAAGGTAGACTTCAAAGCCTTCGGGAAAGCGTTGATACGCTCGACGCGGATGACATCAGGCACATAACGTCCGTCGACATTTATCGACTCGTGGAGCTGGGCGGCCGCAGGGATTGCGAAAAGAGTCCCCGCAAGGGCTAATAATGAAGCCTTAATATTCTGTGCACAGTTCATAATTCAACCTTATAATTTTATTTCCACTTGCCAAGACGGGTCGTGATCATGTCATGTATATCTAATTCTTTTCCGGGATAATTATCGCGGAGACTCTTGAGATATTCTATCGCGAGATAGTCCTTACCCCTTGTATGATAGACGTCGGCCAGAGCGATGAAACCACGTGCCAGCCAATATTCATGCGGAGAACCTGCATCGGTAAATTCAGTAAGCACTTTGTCAGCATCATTTACAGCCCCGTTGTCAAGATAATGCTGTCCGAGGGTCACGGCAGCCTTTGCGCCATATAAACTCTTCGGATTAGCCGCGAGGCGAGTCAAAGTCTCCACCGCAGCTGCGTCAGCACCCTTTTTCAGCATCGCGGCAGCCTCATAGTACTCCGCCTCCTCCAGCTGATCGGCCGAAAGACCGCCGCTGTTTTTCACGATAGAGGCATAATGCAGGCGTTCTTCATCCTTATCGGTGGTACGCATTATACCGGCATAGGCATCAGCTGCGTAATCCGTGCCTCCCCGTTTCTCAAGTTCACGGTAGGCCTGGAGCGCCTCTTTTCTTGAAGCCG
>CAZPHL010000054.1:0-16127 GCA_964586465.1 uncultured Sangeribacter sp. | reverse complement strand
ACCTGCTTCCGCAGATCTTTAAATCCTTCTCCCAATCTTTGATGAAGTTGTTCAAGTTTTTCGTGTGACGGAGCCGACTGCCCTGTCACGGCATTTACAGATAATATACTCGCAAGCATAATGAATAGGGGGATAATCTGTTTCTTCATTTTCATGATATTTAGTTTCTTATTAGTTGATATGCTTCTCTGGCCGTGCCATCCTGACAATAGATCACGCCGCAGCGTATGAAGCCAAGTCGCTCTGTAGCCTGTCGCATCGGTAAGTTGGCTATATGGGTGTCAAGGCGCAAGTTATTAACTTTTGTGAAACAAAACTCCACACACTCACGCAGCATCCCTGCATACTTACCGGTCGACCCGAGGCGGTGAATTGTTCCGTATGGTAAATCATTCAGCCATTCTCCATCCTCAATCAGCGTGTAGGTAGGATCCGCTCCTATGATAAAAGCAAATGCCATCACTACATCCCCGTCGGTATCCTCGCCTACATAGCAGACACCCTCATCTATGTCTTTCCTCACCAATTCACGTGAAGGATAGCCGTTAACCCACTGTTGATTATTGCCGTTCTCACGCATATAATGCCGTGCTTTATCATAGCACGACATTATTGCTTCGATATCTCTATATTCTCCCTGCCTTATCTCTATCATCTCTATATCTCGCTGTGCTTAATCTTGCTGTTCTTTCTGCTGAATATGTCAAATCGATTTACGGCCTATCCTGTCTAACAGATCTTTTACAGCCGCTTCAGGAGTTGGAGCAGAAGCCAGGCATTTTATGAATTGTGAACCGATTATGGCACCGCTGCTGTAACGACAGGCGTCATTAAAAGTCCCTTCATTGGAAATGCCGAAGCCGATCAGTCGTGAATGTTTCAGATCCATATCATTGATGCGCTTGAAATAATCCACCTGTTCCTCTGTGAAACGGTCACGGGCTCCCGTTGTAGAGGCCACCGAAACCATATATATGAATCCGTCGCAGTGATCGTCGATAAGATGAATACGTTCTTCGGAAGTCTCGGGAGTTATAAGCATAATCATGGGCAGATCATACTGACGACTCAGGTCCTTATATTCCTCGATATAAGTGTCAAACGGCAGATCGGGTATTATCACGGCATCTACTCCGGCCTCTTTGGCGCGTTTGAAAAATTTGTCGGGCCCCATCTGCATGATAGGATTCAGATAACCCATGGCTATGAAAGGCACTTCCGGATTACGTTTGCGGGCTTCTTCCACCTGGTCAAGAAGCTTCTGCAAGGTCATGCCGTTGCGCAGAGCCACTGTGCCGCTGTTCTGAATCACAGGCCCGTCAGCCATAGGGTCTGAGAAAGGAATACCTACCTCTATCATGTCTACTCCTCCTGCGCATAGGGCATCGATCACCTCTCCCGTGGAATCAATGTTCGGGAAACCGGCTGTGAAGTACACCGATAATAAATTCTCTCTTTTTCTATCAAATAATTTATTAAGTCGATTCATCTCTTATCTTCTTCTTTTAATTCGTTTATAAAAATCCGCACCTTCTCCACATCCTTGACTCCCGGAGAAATCTCAAAACGGCTGTTAATGTCAACCCCTGCGAACCTCGGATGTCTGAAAGCCTTAAGTAACCCGGCATCTGAGGGAGCGAGGCCGCCGCTCAGCCAGAAGTCTACCTCCGGTTCGTAGGAATCAAGTATAGACCAATCAAATTTCTTTCCTGAACCGCCCTTCTCGGAACAAAAGGTATCAAGTAGAAACACATCGACAGCACCCTCGTATTCCCTGAGATCTGCAAGGCTTTCCCGGGAACGCATCCCGGCTGCTTTTATCACCTTCATTCCCCGGGTGCGCAGACTGAAACACATCTCCGGAGTTTCGTGACCATGCAACTGAAGGTATCGGAAGCCATAGCGGTCAGCTATTCTCATGATTTCATCTTCTCCTTTGTCCACGCTCACCATAACAGGTTCTGTGCCGGCGGGCAGCCCTTTTATCACTCCCGGTGAAATGCCGAGACAATTACGTGGGGAACGGTCATAAAATATAAAACCCATGTAATCCGGTGAAAGGGCGCCCACTTCCTGCACATTTCCGGCCTCACGCATGCCGCAAACCTTAATTTTCATCTTTTTTACCTTACCTGATTAATGAACCTTTTCAGTGCCTCTCCCGGGTTTAAGTGCGACATAAACGCCTCTCCTATAAGGAATCCGTCAAATCCTGCCTCTCTTAGCCTTACCACGTCTTCCGGGGTCTTTATGCCACTCTCCGCCACTCTCACCATTCCCTGCGGAAGGGAGTCGATAAGCCGGGAAGCATTATTTATATCAGTGTGGAATGAGGTAAGATCTCGGTTGTTGACCCCCACCATGTCAGCATCTGCAGGGAGTGATACCAATTCCTCTTCCGTATGTAATTCCACAAGTGTCTGCAGACCTAAAGAGTGAGCCACATCGTTAAAACGCCCTATACTGTAGGCATCTATCATCGCTGCAATCAACAGTATTGTGTCGGCACCATACAGACGCGCCTGATATATCTGATATTCGTCAACAATAAACTCCTTACGGAGCAAAGGCAGGCCCGGAGCAGCTTCTCTTGCTATGGCCAAATCCTCAAGACAACCCCCGAAATAGGGAGTATCGGTGAGCACCGACATGGCAGCCGCCCCATTTTCGGCATACATTTTTGCTGTCAGAGCCACGTCACTCATAGGCGATATCTCACCTTTTGAGGGCGAACGTCTTTTGTGTTCGGCTATAAAACCCGGATTTGCGAACATGATCGAACGGCTCATATCAAGCGGGACTCTTTCGCAGCCAAGTGCCGACTCACGCAACTTGTCTTCAGGAATCACTCGTTTCATCGCCGCCACTTCGCGTCGTTTGGTATCTGCTATACGTTGCAGAATATTTCCTGCCATAAAGATTATTATTCTTAATTTGTTTATAGTTTTCCGTGAGATTGCAAGCGTCAGCTGTTCAGTTCCACAAATTTTCTGAAACTGTCGAGCGCAGCCCCGCTTTCAAGCGACTCTCTCGCTTCTCTCACAGCATCCGCCATAGCAATTTCCGGTTCCAGAGTCCGGATTGCAAAGGCGGCATTTGCTATCACACAATTCTTCTTCGCCTCCGAGGCCCTGTTGGCAAGCACATCATCGAATATCGCTGCCGCCTCCTCTACGGTGTCGCCTCCATAAAGATCTTCCTGACGGGCTCCCGTCAATCCTAAATCACGGGCCTCCATAACTTTCTCAGAGACAGTATTGACCACCTTGAAGGGTGAGGTCAGCGAAATCTCGTCATATCCGTCCAAGGAATGTACGATCGTACAGTTTATCCCCTCGTTCTGCGCGATATAACGATACAGACGCATTAATTTCAGATTGTAGACACCCAACAGCTGATTCTTCGGAAGCGTCGGATTCACAAGCGGACCGAGCATATTGAAGAAGGTACGCATTTTCAATGAACGCCTCACCGGACCCACACTCTTCATGGCCGGACTGAAGAACGGGGCATGAAGGAAGCTCACTCCACTCTCTTCAAGCGAACGCATGAGCCGGTCATTATCGGCAGAGAATTTCACGCCATGTTGTTCGAGCACATTCGATGAACCCGATATAGAACTGGCTCCGTAATTGCCGTGTTTCACGACTTTCCTTCCACTTCCCGCCACCACGAAACATGACGCTGTGGAAATGTTAAACGTATTCTTTCCGTCACCACCTGTGCCGACGATGTCAATGGCATTGACATCTCCGAAATCCACAGGCACCCGACGCTGCAATATGGCATCGCGGAAACCGGTGAGTTCATCCGGAGTTATGCTGCGCATAAGAAATACCGTCATAAAGGCCGAAAGCTGATTGTCGTTATATTTCCCGTCGGCTATATTGAGCATTATATCACGCGCCTCCTCTCGGGTAAGACTCTTGTGCTCAAACAGATTGGATAATATCTTGTTCATTGGATGTAATAATTAATGATTGAGGAAATTGGAAATAATTCTGATACCTCCCGGGGTAAGCAATGATTCGGGATGGAACTGCACTCCGTGTATGTCATAGTCCTTATGACGCAGCGACATTATCCTGCCGTCGGAATCACGGGAAGTCACAACAAGACATTCAGGCAGATTCTCCTCACTGACAATCCATGAATGATAGCGGCCGACGGGAAAGGATTCACCCATACCTTCGAGAAGATAATCCGGCGCCGTCACCACGGCTTCTGTCTGAACTCCATGATATACATCCTCAAGGTTCTCGAGTTTCGCTCCGAAACACTCCCCTATCGCCTGATGTCCGAGACACACTCCGAAAATTGGTTTCTTACCCGCATACTCCTTAAGCATTTCGGGAAGCACACCGGCCTCGGAGGGGATACCGGGTCCGGGTGAAATTATTATCTTGTCAAACTCAGCTATCTCAGGAAGGGTGATTTTGTCATTGCGCACCACCGTAGGCTCTATCCCGAGTTCACGAACGGCATGCACTATATTATATGTGAAAGAATCGTAGTTATCAAGAATCAGAAGTTTCATATCGCATCTATTTACATTTATATTAGCCACCTGATTATCACACTGTCAATGTTTCCGCTCTGTCCACGGCTTTCACCAGTGCTCCGAGCTTGTTGTTGGTCTCGAGGAGCTCACCGTGGGGGTTGGAACGTGCCACGATTCCCGCTCCGGCCTGTGAGTAGAGTCGGTTGTCTTTACTGAGGAAACTGCGGATGGTGATAGCCTGATTAAGTGAGCCGTCGAAGCCGAATGTGCCGATACATCCGCCGTAGGTCATTCTGCTCACAGGCTCAATCTCATTAATAAGCTGCATTGCCCTTACTTTAGGAGCTCCGCTCAACGTCCCCGCAGGGAAGGTAGCGGCAAACAACTTGTAGACATCGGCATCCTCCGGGAGAAGCGCTTTTACACGGCTGACCATGTGGATCACATGCGAATAGAATTGTATCTGCTTCAGATATTCCACCTCAACCCGACCACCGCTGCGGCTTAGATCGTTACGGGCAAGATCCACAAGCATGATGTGCTCGGCATTCTCTTTAGGATCGGCCAAAAGTTGCTCAGCGAGTTCATGGTCTTTACGGTCATCTCCGGTGCGTCGGAAAGTGCCTGCAATCGGATCTATATAGGCTACATGGTCACCTGTCACACGCAGATGAGTTTCAGGAGAGGAACCGAACACCTTGAAATTACCGAAGTCAAAGAAAAAGAGATAAGGGGACGGATTGACAGAACGCAAAGCTCTGTATACATTGAATTCATCTCCTGTAAAGCCCTGCGAGAACCGGCGTGCAAGCACGATCTGGAACACATCACCGCGACGTGCATGTGCTATACCGCGCTCCACCATCTTTTCATATTCATCGTCAGTGACAGGCGATTGTATGTCATCAGAGGCTTTGAAGGGATAAATGGCTATATTGTTGTTACGGATTATAGAGATAAGTTCTTCCGTATGGCTCTTCTCACCTTCAGGAATATTCTCTATAATGATCATTTCATTATGGAAATGATTTACCTGTATTATAAAACGATAAAGCAGATACTGCATATCGGGGATGTCGGCGAAAGCAGCGTCTTTGGGTTGAATCGGTACAGAAGGTTCGAAATATCGCACCGCATCGTATGCAGTGAAGCCCAATAAACCGTTGAATAGTTTATTATCATTAAGATCAATGGCAAACGAACGGATATAATCGCGTAAGGCATCGGTCACGTTCTCGGCTGCTGAACGTGTCTCCTGTCCTCCGGGGAAACGGCATATTATCTCTTCGTTGAGCACTGTAAACGACCCTATCGGATCCACACCTATGATTGAAATGGAATTCTGAGTGGTATGGTAATCCGAACTTTCAAGCAAGGCTGAACAGGGATAAAGATCGCGTATCTTGAGATAAAGCCCCACAGGAGTCTCGAGATCAGCTGATATGGTGGTTAAAGTCTGGTGTAGTTTCATATATAACGACCTGTTAATCTGATGTGTTGATGAAAGATGAATAGAAAACTGTGGTTTGGAAACCCTCCATAAGAGTGGCAATCACTCCTTGTTATGAGCAAGATAGGTCTGCATATCCTTGTCGCCTCGCCCTGATACGTTGATCACCACCACATCATCTTTGTCAAATTTCTTTTGGGTTAATACTGCCAACGCATGGGCTGATTCAAGAGCCGGGATAATACCCTCCAGCCGGGTGAGAAGATAGGCAGCCTCGAGAGCCTCGTCATCGGTGACCGACAACACTTCCGAACGTCCTGATTCGGCAAGATAGGCGTGCAGCGGACCCACTCCGGGGTAATCGAGTCCGGCAGATATCGAATATGGTTCCACAATCTGGCCATCCTCTGTCTGCATCACAAGAGTGCGTGAGCCGTGGATGATGCCCTCCCGTCCCAGCTTCATTGTGGCAGCTGATTCACCCGAATCAATGCCGTGTCCGGCCGCCTCGGCCGCCACGAGCTTGACTTCCGGAGTCTTCAGGAAATGATAGAATGCTCCGGCGGCGTTGCTGCCGCCACCTATGCATGCCACGACATAATCGGGCAACTCTTTTCCTGTCTGTTGCTGCAACTGCTTGCGTATCTCCTTGCTTATAACCGATTGGAACCGCGCCACCATCTGAGGATAAGGATGTGGGCCCACGGTGCTCCCTATCACATAAAATGTATTCTGAGGATTGCAGCACCAGTCGCGTATGGCTTCGTTGGTAGCATCCTTGAGGGTCATGTTGCCTGAAGTCACCGGCACAACCTTGGCACCTAACATCTTCATGCGTTCCACATTCGGTTGCTGACGAGCAACATCTGTGGCTCCCATGTAGACTACACATTCCAATCCCATCAATGCACATACCGTAGCAGTAGCCACGCCATGCTGTCCGGCACCGGTCTCGGCGATGATACGTGTCTTACCCATGCGTTTTGCCAACAGCACACTCCCGATGGCATTGTTGATCTTATGGGCACCTGTATGGCACAGATCCTCACGTTTCAGATAGATATTTGTACCGAAATGTTCTGACAAGCGTTTAGCATGATATAATGGAGTCGGACGTCCTACATAATCGGAAAGCAACTGTTCATACTCCGCTATGAAATCAGGATCATCGGCATATCTTTCAAAAGCCTTTTTAAGGTTCTCTACATTCGCATGAAGAATTTCCGGCACATAAGCGCCACCGAACCGGCCATAATACCCTTTCTCATCCACGGGAAGGAAAGGATCTGTGAGTTTTTTATCCATATAGTGTTGGTTTGTTATCAAAAGGAATATTTAATCAAAAGGAATATTTATTAGTATTGAAACTTCATCACACAATAGGGTTCAAGAGGAATCGGCTATTCCAAAATGAAAGCCACCGGAACTCTTCATCCGGTGGCTTTATGATTTTTAGTTGCATTTGGTTCGTTACCTCTTGCGTCAGTGTCAAATAGACATACACAATCAATGCCATCGGAGAAAATCACCAATGTGCCACCAATAACGAATATTTATGCAATTATTCATATCATTTTCTTTAGACTTTGCAAAATTATAAATAAATATTTAATGCACCAAACCTTTTGTGGAAAAATTATCAATTTTATTATATAATACCTGTTTTGACACCGGGTTGCATAAAATATACTGTAATTTTGCAATGAATAAAAACAGAAAAATTATGAAATCTTCAAATCATACATCCCATGACCATGCTTCTTCAGGCAACCATGGTAATACACAGAAGTTCCTGCGTCCGGCAATCTCTTTTATAATGCTTATAGCAGGCCTACTGATGAGCCACTTTGATTTTGCTCCTTTTGTCGTCAACCGATGGGTGGAATTCACATGGTATCTTATAGCTTTCCTTCCGGTGGGCGTCCCTGTCATCAAGGAGGCTATCGAGGGGATAGCGGCTCATGATTATTTTAATGAATTCACACTTATGGTAATCGCATGTATCGGTGCCTTCTGCATTTGGGAATTGCCGGAAGCGGTAGGAGTAATGCTCTTTTATTCTATCGGCGAGACCTTACAGGATATGGCAGTTGACAGAGCCACCCGCAATATATCCAGGCTGCTCGACGTGCGCGGAGAAAAAGCAACTGTCATTCGTGACGGAAAGTCCGTGGATGTTGACCCGAAGACAATATCTGTCGGTGAGATTATTGAGGTCCGGCCCGGAGAACGTGTTCCTCTTGATGGTAAACTTATCACTGATGACGGCAGCTTCGACACTTCAGCCTTAACCGGTGAAAGCGTTCCGCGCGAGTTAACCGAAGGCGAAGAAGTGCTTGCCGGAATGATCTCATCACAGAAGACCGTACGTATAAAAGTGACCCGCGAATACAGTCAAAGTGCTCTGGCGCGTATTCTCGAACTTGTCAACAATGCCTCTTCACGTAAAGCTCCGGCCGAACTGTTCATACGCAAGTTTGCCCGTGTCTATACACCTATTGTAATAATATTGGCTGTGCTGCTTGTCACAATCCCGGCTCTTGTCAGCCTTCTTCATCCTGCTTTCGATTATGTTTTCTCTCAATGGTTATATCGTGCGCTTGTATTCCTTGTGATCTCGTGTCCCTGTGCCCTGGTAATCAGCGTCCCTTTAGGCTATTTCGCAGGAATCGGAGCCGCCTCACGTTTAGGTATACTCTTTAAAGGTGGCAATTATCTTGAAGCTATCACCCGTGTCAACACGGTCGCTTTTGACAAGACCGGTACTCTTACCACCGGAAAATTTAGTGTCACTGCTGTTGAAAGTCCGATTATAGACCGTCAAGTAATGTTGGCATTGATGGGAGCGGCGGAATCGGGTAGTTCGCATCCTCTTGCAAAAGCATTCGTTGATTATGTCACCTCTATTGGTATCACTATCCCCAAAGCTTCCTCTATGAAGGAGAAAGCCGGATACGGCACGATAGCCGTCATAAATGGAAAGAAGGTGTTGGCAGGTAATCTCAAGTTGTTGAAATCGGAAAGCCTCGCCTACCCTGCTGCGCTTGACTCCTTGTCGGGCACTATTATTGCCTGTGCCATTGACGGCAAATACGTCGGTTACGTCTTACTTGCCGATACCATCAAACCGGATGCCGCCACCACCGTGCACCAACTCAACTCTCTGGGCATAAAAGATGTGGTAATGCTTTCAGGCGACAAGAAAGAGATCGTGGCTGATTACGCGACAAGGCTCGGCATTAATGAGGCTCACGGTGAGCTTCTGCCCCAAGACAAAGCGGAATATGTGGAGCGCATAGCGGCAACTCCCGGTAAAAAGATAGCTTTTGTGGGTGACGGCATGAATGATGCGCCGGTGCTGGCGCTGAGTGATGTGGGAGTAGCAATGGGTGGCCTCGGGTCAGATGCTGCCATAGAGAGTGCTGATGTGGTGATTCAGACAGATCAGCCCTCACGCATCGCAACGGCGATTAAGATTGGACGCACCACTCACACAATAATCACTGAAAATATAGTCGGTGCCATCGGTATAAAAGTACTTATACTCACATTAGGAGCATTTGGCTACGCCTCCCTCTGGGCAGCCGTGTTTGCCGATGTAGGAGTAGCCCTTTTGGCCGTTATGAACTCAATGCGAATAATGTGGAGAAAGTATTGACCCGCGCCGACACAGACCCGTTAATTAGAAACCCCGAGTCCCGGCTTTCTGTTGAAAGGCCCGACTCGGGGTTTTAGTTTTTTGGCTAATCTCAGTTGTTAATTCACTTCATCTTGTTTTAATTCACTGCGATCTTTATGGCGTTGCCTTCCACGGAGACAATATAGATGCCCTTGGAGAGTGAGACAGTCTCGGAGTCGGAAGCGGCCACGAAAGAATTGATCACCCTGCCATCTACCATGCAGATGGTTACCGCTTTTCCGGCAGCGTTGCCAATCATGATGCCATCTACTGTGGAAACCACTGAGAAGTCGACAGTAGGAATTGTGGCAACACTGCTCAGCCACCCGATTCTTGAGGTGAGCTCAAAGCTCGTGGAGGCTGAATCGGAAGCATAGATGCCTGATAGCTCAATATCGTCGGCAGAAACATTGTCACCCTCAATCAGCAAATTAAATAGCGGTTCTCCTGAAGTGGCGAAAGCTGAATTATTGAAATCAAAGAGCACCACACGAATTGTTTGATCGTCTATACGTTGTGAGGTCAATGAGTGTCCGTTTAGCCGGTTGCCGGCTGTAACCTCTTTCAAGACCATTCCTTCCGGCACACTGATATCGGCCTGTAGCGCCACATATTCCACACTGTTTTCAAGGCCAATCGGGAAAGAGACTCCTCTCGGAGTGGTAGAAGGAGTCAGACCTATTACAAGAGCATCATCAGCGTTTTCCGAGGAGGCTCTGGTTTCCGGTGACGCTGCGGGTGAAGATTGTTTAGGAGCATTAAAAATGATCTTCACAGCTGCAGAGGCATCGGCAAAGGATATATCTCCATCTTTATTCACATCTGCTCCTCTGTTATAGAAACTGCTCCAGTCTGCTTCTGTCTTGAAATCGCGACGGCCTGTTTGCCACCAGTTGGCTAATCCTGGTCGATTGAGCACTACATAATTTGCTATATTTACAGCATCGGCGACATCGAACCTACCGTCCCAGTTTGCATCGGCCGACTGAGGATATACCTTCAAGTCACATTCATGATAGAACTTTTGATTCGTCTCTACCTTTATATGGGTAAGGCCTACGCCACGAAGAAGGATAGTGCCGTCATTGGCAGGATCGGATGTGGCAACTGTATTATTAAAAGCGGTCCATGCCATAGTCTGACCATCCAAGAGTCTGGACTCGGTAATCTTGAAGGTGTTTCCCGGAATATATTCAGGCATTTCCTCTTCAGATGGTTGTACAATGGTAATGCCCGGCTCTATACGATGTTCATGCACCTTCCAGAGATCCCGGAAGTCGGCAAGGCATTTTGCCTGCACGTAAATCTTACAGTGGGGCTCAGTCAGGTTGGCCCCTCCCAGAATTTTCGGTATCTCCTCTGTATAGACCTTGATTGTGGTAAGAACCTCGCAATCGTCGAAAGCATTTTCTCCAATCTCCTTCAGCGATAGGGGTAGCGAGACTGTGTTCAGTTTCTGGCAATAATACATTGCCTCCTTACCGATTTTCTCTACACCCTCCGGAATGTTGATATTTTCAAGCTCGATGCAGTTTTTCAATGCATAGTCGTCTATTATCCTCAATTTCCAATTTTCGGAGCGTTCGAAAGCACGCAGATGCCGGCAGTCCATCAAAGCACCCCTGCAAAGTTCCTCGATATTGTCATGCATTCTTATGGAATAAAGACCACGGCAGTCTTTCAGAACCTCGGGATTCAATTTGGTGACAAGTGGTGGGACTTCAAAAAATGTCAGTCCGTAACAGTTTGCAAAAGCACGCTCTCCAATGTTGGTGACTCCCTTCGGGAGATTGATTTCCTTGAGGTTTTTGCAGCCGTTAAATGCCTCCTGGCCGATATCAAACACCGTTTCAGGTATTTCTATCCCTTCGAGCATAAGGTCGTTTTCGAAAGCATCGTTACCGATTCTTATCACTTTGTAATCATTTCCGTTCACCTTGTTTTTCACCTGCTCAGGCACCACATAGATAGTCGGCGAGGTTGACGCAGACACAGGGCCTGCAACTTCGCAGTAGGGGTGAGGTGTATTGCTGAGAATCCTGAAACGCAGCCCATTAGTAGTCTCAAGTTCTGCCTCACTGTGCACGAGGGTCTGGTCTTTGGCCTCGATGGTATGGAAAAGAGCCCATGGAGTGGTCATCTTCAGATCTGCGATGAGTGCATTCTTGGCCGTGATCACAGCCGTATAGTCGGAATATACTTTTGCAGAGAAGAATCCTTCATCAAAGGTTTCCGGTTTCTCCGCATAGTAATAGACCTTGAGGGCTTTTTCACAGTCTACGAATACTCGGCTTCCTTTTTCCAAGGTAGCGGGAATATGTATCTCTGTTACGCTTGTGCACCCACCGAAAGCACCTTCACCTATGCTCTTCAGACCCTCGTTGAGCTCAATCTTCGGAAAGCGGCTGCATCCGTTGAAGGCCATGTCCGGAATTGTTTCCAGAGAGGACGAGGACGGGAAATTGATGGAGGGGAGTTCCTTACATCCGTTGAAGGCTCCTTCCCCTAATGTTTTCAGACCATTTGGCAAGGTTATGGGCTGAGGAGTGTAACCGGTCCATTCCCATATTACCGGACATGCAGTCAATCCCTCTTTGTTTTCAAGATTTCCTGCAAGTGTGACTTCTACATCCCTGACGCCCAAGAAAGTATCATTGAAGCAATTGTTGAAGGCGCGTTCTCCTATTGAGGTCACGGAGTTGCCCATATTCACTTCTATCAGGTGGGTGCACCCATCAAAGGCATGGACACCGATTGATTCGACGCCTTCCCCTATTGATAGGGATGCAATCCCATAATTATAGAAGTAATACATTTCAGTATAATTTTTTGGATTGGTTTCCGTTTTGTTGTGATATTTTTGGGAATTCACAGCACATCCGTAAAAAGCATAATCTCCGATTGATTTTACGCTGTTGGGAATTTCAATGGTTAGATTGAAATTTTCTTCAGGCTTTTTATCAAATTGAACTCCGGAGAAACATCTATAGAATGTATATGGGTTTATCTTTTTCAGGTTCGAGGGGAGCTTCAATGCCATCAGTTTGCTGCAATCCATGAATGCAGAGTCTCCTATCTCCTCTATGTTGTCGTGGAGATTGAGGGAAGTAAGTCCGGAAGATTTGAAGGCGCTGTTTCCAATCCTCTTCAATCCTTCTGGAAATACTACTGATGCAAGACTCTCACAACCGTCAAAAGCATGGTCGCCTATAGTCTCAAGAGTTTCAGGAAGCTTGATCTCCTCAAGGCCGCTTAAATTGGCAAATGCGTATGGCTCCAGAGTGCTGATAGCCGATTTTTCAATATTAAAATAGAAATCGGAAGTAGAAGGGTTGAGATTCTCACAGCCGTTGAAAGCGTATGCACCGATGCTACCCGTGACTCCCGGTTTAACTTCGCCAGCCCAGTCAACACAGTACAAATTCTTACAGTTGTTAAAGGCATATTCACCTATTGTTATTGCAGGATTTTCAAAATAAACACTTCCAAGCCCGATATACCCGCTATAATATTTGTTTTTATATTCCAAACAGCAATTTTCAAAGGCGTGAGCACCGATGTGAGTCACTGTTGAAGGAATTTCCACATTAGATAATGTAAAACAGTTTGAGCAGGCATAGTCTCCAATTATTGTGACGCTTTCAGGGATGTATAATTCATATATGCCCGAAGGAGCGCGAAGCAATGTGCTTCCATCTTTACTCAGGAGCATAGTCTCATATTCATCTGAAGAATATAGGGAATTAGCGGGATCTACCACTATTGAGCACATGTTAATGCATCCTGCAAACCAATTGTCCTGAAGGTCTTGTGTAAAATCCGAACTGAGGAAGACTGTTTCTATATTCGTGCAGCCCGCATAGACGAATTCTCCCATCTTTACATTGATGAGGTCGGCAGACTGTAGTCCAATGCAGTTTTCGAAGGCCCGACTGCCTATCTCTTTCAGACTTGATGGGAACGTAACGTATTCGAGCGCTCCACAGTTGGCGAAAGCTCCGTCGTGTATCTTGATTACCCCGGCCGGGATCTCTGCCTGTGTGATATTGGGAAGCGCTGAGATTACTTCAGTCTTTTCTTGATTGTAGAAGATTCCATCTTCTTCTAATATTGATCCATCTTTACTATCGAAAACAGAGCCGAAATCCGAAAGGCTGTAACACCCTAAGAAGACATTTTTGTTTGCAGTTTCTATATTTCCAATATTCCCGACTGATGTTAGGTTTGAGCAGTAGGCAAACGCAAAATCAGGCAGTGTTTTCATCTGCTCTCCAAGCGTAATACTCGGGAGATGCGTGCATCCTTGAAATACACCGATACCCATTGTTTCAAGATCTTTTGGCAGTTGCACATCAGCAGGTGCATAAGTATCTTCAAGTTGGGAAGGATCTTTATGGCTTTCTTCCGGACAGCTCATACAATTCCGGAAAGCATAATCTCCGATGGTCATTACTGAATTTCCAAATTTAATATCCCCAAGATGTCGGCAACCTTCGAATGCATGCGCACCAATCGAGGTAACGCCATTACCGATTATGACTTTCTGCAAACCAAACTTCCACTCTTTAGTTCGTAAAAATTCATGTCTGTTACATTCAGCAAAAGCATAATCGCCGATACTTTTCACATTGTCAGGAATAGTGAATGAAGATATGTTCCTGCAGCCATAGAATGCATGATTCCCGATAGAGCGTACGTTATCGGGAAGTTCGCTGAGGGTAAGCTTTTCACATTCATAGAATGTGTAAGGACTCACATTCTTGAGCTGAGATGGCAAGTTGATGGTCTCCAGCTTGTCGCACTTATAGAATGCAGAATCTCCTATTTCGGTTACATCTTTTGGCAGGTCAATTTCTTTCAACGAAGTGCATTTCATAAACAGGCCACTGTTGATCCTGGTCAGATCAGACGGAATCTCAACAGATGAGAGTAGGGTGCAATTACTAAACGCTCCGGAGCCAATGTCTCCGGCTGAGCCTTTTATGATGACTGTTTTCAGTTGTGGATTGTCGGCGAAGGCGTGGCTGCCGATCTCGGTCTTATCGCTATGGATGGTTACAGTGTTGGTATGCCATCTGTCCAAATATTCGTCGCATGTCTGATTCATATTCGAATGATCTGCATTTTCTATATTCCAGTTATTCCAGAAATCGTCCTCATTGTTAAACAAGGACCTTGGATAAAACCAATTCATTTGATCGAAATATATCCTGCCATCTCTTGTTTTGGAAGTTTTCGCTGTCTCTTTCTTGAAGCAATTGAGGAATGCATATTCCCCGATGCTTTCTATGGATGATGGGATATCCAATCTCATCAGATTGCAGTTGGCAAATGCATAAGCTCCTATTCGGCCCTTTTTATTGGTGGACGGGTTCGGATCCTTAAGGCCGTCATAGTTCAATTTCTCCCCAATGGTGATCAATTCCAGAAACTCGCATCCGGCAAATGCATAGTCGTCGATGACGCAGTTCGGATTGGGTATCTTGACTTTGCACAGTCCATAGTTTAACTGATTGTCTTCTCTTTCAAAGCAGCACCCTTCGAATGCGTGTTTCCCGATATAGTTCACTGAGGCAGGAAGCAGCAGATAATTATCCAGTCCCGTCAGGCGTCCTCCATATCCATAGACCGGATCCGTGGGGTTCTGAAGGAAATTTCTTTTCGTCAACTCCCATTGGTCTCCCTCCGTAAAATGCCCTGTGGTCAGGTTGTGGCAGTTTTTGAAAGCATAGTTGCCTATATGTTCGAGATTTTTGGAAAATTTGATATAACCAATATTATGAAGAATCTTATTATCGCACATATTGAAGGCATAATCCTCTATGCGGGTAATGGCATCACTCATTATCACCGACCGAATCTTCGGGCAGTCGTCAAAAGCCATCTTGCCGATAGCTGTCACGGTATATTCCTTATTCGTATCCGGATCGATCACTTTTTCCGGGATGACGATATCCACAATTTCCATATAGGAGGGATCGAATACCACCTCTACAGTCGTGTCCGACGTGATATTATAGGTCAAGGTGACAGGATCTTTCAGATACATCACCTCCCAACCTTCTGTTACTGAATAAAGATCATACGTTGAATACTGGTAGCCCAAGTTATAAGGCAGCATATTTGTTTCCGGATAGGAATAGGTAAATTTGCCATCCTTGGCCGCCCACGTCGGTAACGTCAAATAGAACAGAAACAATAAGCTGATCAATAAGCGTTTCATAAGTTATCGGAAAAGGTTTGCTATGATTATGTCGGTTATAATATTAAGAAGATGTTTAAACCCGATTAAGGAAGGTCATGTCTTAACTTTTCTTTATGTTAATAATCATCCGTAAATAAGTATAAACAACTTCTAAGGTTAAGTGAAAGTAAAACGCAAAAATAAACAATTTATTGCTATTAATCAAGCCTATCTACCTTACTTTAAGTAGAATTAACAAATAGATTCACCTGAAATCACGACATCTCAAGCCATATATGGCTTGAGATGTCGT
>CAZPHL010000053.1:0-16657 GCA_964586465.1 uncultured Sangeribacter sp. | reverse complement strand
ACGTAACGCATCATTTTTTGATACGTCACGCCTTGCATCTTGTATCTCCATAGGGAGTCGAACCCTAATCGTCGGAACCGGAATCCGATATTCTATCCATTGAACTATGGAGACAACTTATTTTGTATTGCAAAGTTAAATATTTTTTACGAACTTTGCAATATATGACTTGAATTTTATATGGATGTGAAAATTGAAGAGGGCTGGAAACAACACCTTGCTCCTGAATTCGATAAACCCTACTTTAAAGCCCTCACCGACAAGGTCAGGCAAGACTATGCAGATCCCACTGTGAAAGTATATCCTCCCGGACGCGAAATCTTTGCAGCTTTCGACGCGTCCCCTTTCTCAGATACGAAAGTGGTGATTATAGGTCAGGACCCATACCACGGGCCGGGACAAGCTAACGGTCTCTGCTTCTCGGTGGCACCGGGAGTGCCGATGCCCCCTTCATTAGTCAATATCTTCAAAGAAGTAAGCGCCGATACGGGTGCTCCTATGCCTGCTGACGGCGATCTCTCACGCTGGGCACGCCAGGGTGTGCTTCTGCTTAACTCTTCTCTTACAGTTAAAGAACATCAGCCGAAATCACATTCCGGGATTGGGTGGGAAACGTTTACTGACGCGGCCGTTGACGCTCTTTCCAACAGTCGTGACAATCTTGTGTTTCTCCTATGGGGTAGTGACGCTATACGCAAAGGAGCCAAAATAGACCGCAACCGTCATCTTGTATTGACCTCCCCTCATCCGTCGCCCCTGTCAGCCCACAGAGGATTCTTCGGTAATCATCATTTCTCCAAAGCTAACGAATATTTGACAGCTCATGGGAAAACCCCTATACAATGGTAATTTTTTTGTGTCTGTGCAAAGTTTGTTTTTTAATATACTCAGGAGATTTTGTCTGCTCATATTAGCTGCCACTTCCTTCGTTGCCCATGCCACCGACACGTCGGATGGAGTTTTTCATCCCGCTATTCGTACTGTTTCGCTCAGAAACGCTGATAATTTCATGGCACCTCCGGTCATACGCCTGGGTACAAATGATCAACTCGTGCTCAACTTCGATATCATAAGCGAGCAGCATCAATATCTTTGTTATCGGTTAATCCATTGCAACGCCGATTGGCAACCTTCACAACTTCTCGAATCTGAATATGTAGATGGTTTCAACGAGGGAAGGATTGAAGACTTTGCATATTCTGCAAACACCTATATACATTACGTAAATTACAATCTAATATTCCCGAATGAGGATATGCCGATATTATCGGGTGGTAATTATCTTTTGCAGGTGTATGATGAAGACGATCCCTCAACCGTATTGCTCCAGACGCGATTCTCTGTGACAGAAAACCGAATCAAGCTTCTCCCACAGCTCACCACACACACCGACCGTGGTTTCAATACGGAATGGCAGCAAGTCGATTTAGCAATTGATTATTCGGGAATGGAGAATGTCAATCCTTACAGTGATTTTCTTGTGACAGTGACCCAGAATAATCGTCCTGAAACCACACAGACCGTCTCCCACCCTCTAAGGGTTGAGAATTCAACCATGATTTACGCTCATGATGCCAACCTGATTTTTCCGGCTTCAAATGAATACCGACGATTTGAAACCGTACGTAGCGACTATCCCGGCATGTCTGTTGACTCTGTTATATTCGGAGGTTCTAACTGGCACGCATATCTCCGACTTGATTCTCCGCGAGCAGATCAGAGTTACATTTATGACCGCACTCAACACGGACGCTTCAAAGTGGATGAATACAATTCCACAAACCCTGATTTGGGAGCTGATTATGTAACTGTACATTTCACACTTGATTCTCCGGAGATTATCGACCATGACATTTATGTAGACGGTGATTTTAATCTCCATCGGTTTGATCATATCAATCGTATGTTATATGACCCTGTTGACGGGGTTTACAGAGCGGCCATCCCTCTGAAACAAGGAAGCTATAATTACCAGTATGTGGCAATGGCCGACCATGGCAAGGGAGCAACAGGCTATTCTTCTTTATCCGCTGATGCCACAATGATCGAAGGAAATTTCTATGAAACTGAAAATGAATATCTTATCAAAGTTTTCTTTCGGCAACCGGGCTCAAGAGCCGACAGATTGGTAGGTTATGGATTATTGAAATAATCTGTCTTCACACCTCCTAAATCCGGATTAACATTATTTAATATATTTAATCTTTACCTTATTAGGTTAGTTGAGAATTATCTTATAACTTTGCAAAAGATTTTTAGGTATCTATAATCCTAACATGTAAGAATTTATTTAGTTAAGCAAAAAGGACAGGTGAACTGATTGTGAAATTAGTTCACTTTTTCCATTTATCCTTTTTTCGCTCAATTAAAATGTTCTGTTAACAAGCAACTCACTATGTTGGTTATAAAAGACACTTTGGTTTCTCTCGACCTCATTGAACGTTTTTTCGTATGTGACCTTGACGCATGTCTCGGTCAATGTTGCATAGATGGTGATGCAGGCGCACCGTTGCTTGAAAGCGAACGGGATGCCATTGACGCACACATTGACGAAATTCGTCCTTTGCTTAATCCGGCGGCACAACGTATTATCGATGAAGAAGGATCTTCTTATCTTGATGCTGACGGCGATCTGGTTACGCAGATTGTCGAAGGACGCGATTGCGTTTACACCTGTTATGCCGAAGGAGGGAAATGCCTCTGTGCCCTTGAAAAAGCCTATAGAGAGGGGAAACTGCCTCAATTGAAACCCTCTTCTTGTCATCTGTATCCCGTAAGACTCAAGAAACTCGGTGGAGGGCTCACGGCGGTTAATCTTCACCGATGGAAAATATGCAAACCCGCTGAAATAAAAGGTAGAAAGGAAGGGGTGAGAGCCTACCGGTTTTTGAAAGAACCACTTATCCGTAAATTCGGACAGGAATGGTATGACGAACTGTGCCTTACAGCCGAAGAATGGCTCAAGACCAAAGGATAAACCCACTCCCCTCAAAAGCTTCGGTTTAAAGGAAGAGCTTTAATTTAAAGTTTTGGTGACACAGCCTATACACCTCTTCTGTTTTAAAGGATAGGTGACACAGTTTATACAAGTATTCTGTTTTAAAGGATAGGTGACACAAGACGTAAAATAGATTCGAGCAAACGTTGCGTGACAGGACGTTTTCGCCATTCGGAAAGTGTCAGCTTTCTACACTCCCGTAAGTCCTCGAAAAATATATCTCGCATCTTCTTGTTGATTTCTGCATCATAAATAAGTAAATTGCCCTCGAAATTATTTTCAAAGCTTCGGAAATCAAAATTAGCGGAACCTGCTGTCACGAAATCATCGTCTATTATCATTGTTTTGGCATGAAGCATACCGGGTTCATATAAATATATTTTAATTCCGGCTTTCAGACATTGGGTTATATAAGAAAAAGAGGCATAATGAAGGAGTATGCTGTCGGTATGTTCCGGCATCATTATCCTTACGTCCACTTTCGCAAGGGCTGCGGCTTGGAGCGCAGTGAAGAGGCCGTCTGTAGGAAGGAAATAAGGTGTCTGAATCAATATTGAACGTTTAGCAGAAGAAATGGCCTTGAGAAACACAAGCGAGATGTTGTTCCAACTCTCTGTAGGTCCTCCGGTAACAAGTTGCAGCCCTGTCCCCGCTTCATTGTCCACATGTTTATGATAATGTCTCGGCAGTTCCGGATGTTTCTTAAGGAAATTCCAGTCTATTGCGAATGAATACATCAACGATTCCACAATATCCCCCTTTACCCTGAAATGCGTATCACGCCATATTTCTCCTTTTCTCGAGCCCGAAAGATAACGGTCGGCTATATTCATGCCTCCTATATATCCAATTTCTGAATCAATCACCACTATTTTACGGTGATTGCGCCAATTGATTCGGTTGGCGAGCTGCGGGAAGGTAACTTTAAAAAACGGATGCGGATCTACTCCACCCTCTTTCATACGTTTGAAAAAACGGTTATTGGCCGAGAAACTACCCACATGGTCATATATGACCTTTACGCTTACACCCTCACGGGCTTTACGAATAAGAATGTCGGCCATCTCATTACCTAACGTATCATCCAAAAAGATATAATACTGTATAAGTATGGAGGTCCTTGCTGTTTCAAGATCACGTTTCAGCGAATCAAATTTACTTTTGCCGTCAGTGAAGATCTCGATTTCATTATTGGCAGAGTAGGGAGCTCTGCATAGATTATGGACCATCTTTACCAAAGAACGATGTTCAGGCTTCAGATTCGTGGAATTGATGTCGCTCTTTCGCGGTGACTGATCATGCATAAGCTTCCGTTTGTTATGCTGTGATATCATGTGAAGCCCTTTTAGACTTCGACCGAAGAACAGATAGAATATCAATCCTATTCCCGGAAGAAAAATAAGCGCAATGACCCATGCCATCGCCCTGATAGGGTTACGGTTCTCGCGCAATACTACTACAACGGAAGCTATAATCATAGTTGCATAAAGTGATATGATCACAACTGCAAGCCATGTGCTGAGATGGATGGTCTGTGGAATCATGGGCTAAAATTTTAAAGAGAGCGGCTGCCTCTGTGGCAACCGCTCTCGACTATATAAAATGTATGGCTAAGATTATTCAGCCTTTGGAGCCTCCTCAGCGGGAGCCTCTGTAGTTGTCTCAGCAGGTGCCGCAACTTCAGCTGCAGGAGCAGCGCTTTTCTTGCGACGACTGCGACGTGTTGATTTTGTCTTTTTGGTGCCTGCTTCCTCGAGCATATTCTCGTTAAAGTCAACGAGCTCGATCATTGACATCTCGGCATTGTCGCCAAGACGGTGACCTGTCTTGAGGATGCGTGTGTAACCGCCGGGACGGTCTGCGACTTTATCGGCAACCACGCCGAAAAGTTCTTTTACAGCTTCTTTATTCTGAAGATAGCTGAATGCGAGGTGGCGGTTTGACATGTCGTCTTTCTTAGAGATTGTGATGATAGGCTCTACAAAGACGCGCAATGCTTTAGCCTTGGCCAGGGTCGTAAAGATTCTCTTATGTGTGATAAGAGAGATAGCGAGGTTCCTGAGAAGAGCGTCGCGATGACCTTTCTTACGACTGAGGTGGTTGAATTTTTTATTGTGTCTCATCGTTGTTTAGTCTTTATCCAATTTATATTTTGAAATGTCCATCCCAAAGGAGAGGTTAAGGCTGGCCAAAAGCTCGTCAAGCTCTGTCAGTGACTTCTTTCCGAAATTACGGAACTTGAGCAGGTCATTCTTGTTGAACACCACGAGCTCGCCAAGAGTCTCAACCTCGGCGCTCTTAAGACAGTTGAGGGCACGCACTGAAAGATCCATATCGGTGAGTTTGCTCTTGAGGAGCTGGCGCATGTGGAGCACCTCCTCATCAAACTCATCAACCTCATTCTCTTTCGGAGCTTCAAGAGCGATTTTTTCATCGCTGAAGAGCATGAAATGATGTATGAGGATCTTGGCAGCCTCCTTAAGCGCATCCTGCGGCTTGATGGAGCCGTCGGTCAGCACTTCGAGGATCAGCTTCTCATAATCGGTTTTCTGCTCGACACGATAGTTCTCCACTGCATACTTCACGTTTTTAACAGGAGTATAAATGGAGTCGATCGCTATTACGCTGGGATCTGCATCCACAAGAAGTTCTCTGTTCTCGTCGGCGGGCACCCAGCCGCGTCCCTTATTGATAGTAAATTCCATCTGGAATCCGAATGCCGGGTCGAGCTCACAAATCACAAGCTCAGGGTTTAGCACCTCGAATCCGGAAAGCACTTTACCCAAGTCGCCTGCCTTAAACACATCTGTGCCCGACACGTTTACAACAGCTTTTTCAGTCTCTATATCTTCTGAAAGCTGTTTGAATCTAACCTGCTTGAGGTTGAGGATTATATTGGTGACATCCTGCTTAACTCCGGGTATAGTGTCCAATTCGTGAGCTACCCCGTCGATCTTTATGGAACAGATCGCAAAGCCATTCAACGACGACAGGAGAATTCTACGCAATGCGTTGCCTATGGTCTGGCCGTAACCGGGCTCAAGTGGCCTGAATTCAAACTTGCCGAACTTATTGTCGGCCTCAAGCATGATGACCTTGTCGGGTTTCTGAAATGCTAATATTGGCATGGGTTTCTATTGTTTATTATTTAGAATACAACTCAACGATCAACTGTTCCTTGATGGTCTCCGGAATGTCTTCACGCTGGGGAACATGGAGGAATTTTCCACCTTTCTTGCTTTCGTCCCACTCTATCCAGGGATATTTGCTGTGATTGAAGCCGGCGAGGCAATCGGCGATCACCTCTAATGATTTTGACTTCTCTCTTACAGCAACAACATCACCGGGTTTTACATGATATGAGGGGATGTTTACAACATCACCGTTCACTGTGATGTGCTTGTGGAGCACAAGCTGACGAGCGGCCGGACGGCTCGGTGCGATACCAAGACGATATACCACGTTGTCAAGACGGCTCTCAAGAAGCTGAAGAAGCACCTCACCGGTAATACCTTTCGTGCGGGCAGCCTTCTCAAAGAGATTACGGAACTGACGCTCCAGAACTCCGTAAGTATATTTTGCTTTCTGTTTTTCTTTCAGCTGGTTGCCATACTCCGATGTCTTTCTTCTACGGTTGGCACCATGCTGTCCCGGTGGATAATTCTTCTTTGCTAAGACCTTATCCTCTCCGTAAATTGCCTCGCCGAACTTGCGGGCGATTTTTGTCTTTGGGCCTGTATATCTTGCCATTTTATTTCTTATTGATTAATTAAAGTGGGCCTTTCGGTCCCGCCCTTTAGCGCAGCCGCGACTGCCGAGAGAAAGATACATAGGCAGTCTATTCGCATTCAGGGCAGGGCGTGAGGGGCTGTTGTGTTATACTCTACGTCTTTTGGGAGGACGACATCCGTTGTGCGGAAGCGGAGTAACGTCAACGATCTCTGTTACTTCAATGCCTGCACCGTGTACGGTACGGATTGCTGATTCACGGCCATTGCCGGGACCCTTCACATAGGCTTTCACCTTGCGCAGGCCAAGGTCGTATGCCACCTTGGCACAATCCTGAGCTGCCATCTGGGCAGCGTAAGGAGTGTTCTTCTTGCTGCCTCTGAAGCCCATCTTGCCTGCAGAGCTCCAGGAGATAACCTGGCCCTCGCTGTTGGCAAGGCAAACGATAATGTTGTTGAAAGAGCTATGTACGTGAAGCTGACCGTTGGCGTCAACCTTGACATTCCTCTTTTTAGCTGCGACTGTCTTCTTTGCCATACTTTAATTTTATTTAGTAGCTTTCTTCTTGTTAGCGACTGTTTTCTTACGGCCCTTGCGGGTACGTGCATTATTCTTTGTGCTCTGACCTCTCACGGGCAGACCGATACGGTGACGGATACCACGGTAACAACCGATATCCATGAGACGCTTGATGTTGAGCTGGATCTCTGAACGGAGATCACCCTCAACCTTATATTCTGTCTGGATTACCTCACGAACGGCAGCTGCCTGATCGTCTGTCCAGTCCTGTACCTTGATGTCACGGTCAACACCTGCTTTTTTCAAAATGGTGTTGGCGGCGCTTCGGCCGATACCGTATATATATGTCAAGGCAATCTCTCCTCTTTTGTTCTGCGGCAAATCTACGCCGACAATTCTTACTGCCATATTATTTTTTCAAATTTTTTGCAAAGATACAAAAATTATCCTTGACGCTGTTTAAATTTGGGGTTCTTCTTGTTGATTACGTATAATCTTCCTTTACGACGCACGATCTTGCTGTCGGCTGTGCGCTTCTTTACGGATGCTCTTACTTTCATATGGGGTGTCTTCTTTTTTATTTATATCTGAAAGCGATACGACCCTTGCTCAAATCATAGGGACTCATCTCTACCCTTACCTTGTCGCCGGGAAGTATCTTGATATAGTGCATTCTCATCTTGCCGGAGATATGGGCCGTGATCTCATGCCCGTTCTCCAACTCTACCTTGAACATTGCGTTGCTCAATGCTTCGAGAATTACACCGTCTTGTTCGATTGCAGCTTGTTTAGCCATAAGTCTGTTTTTTGTCGGTTTTGATTTTGTTTTATTCATCAGCCTTCACCACCGGAGCAGAGCCCGGAGCTATGCCTAAAGCCTCCTCTATATAATCAAAGGTGGTGAGTATCTCCGGTTCCCCGGGTGTGATAAGGATAGTATGCTCATAATGGGCGGAGGGTTTGCGGTCGCGAGTGCGACACTCCCAGCCGTTGCTCTCTATCACTGTATTTTTACTGCCAAGATTGATCATAGGTTCTATGCAAATACACATTCCGGGTTTCAATACCGGTCCGATGCCGCGACGCCCGAAATTAGGCACCTCCGGATCTTCATGCATACTTTTGCCAATACCGTGACCACACATCTCTCTGACCACACTGTAACCGTTGTGTTCGCAATATGTCTGCACGGCATTGGAGATATCCCCCACTCTCTTTCCACCTCTGGCGGCTGCGATACCTTTGTAAAGTGACTCTTTTGTGACTTGCAGAAGTCGGGCTACCTTATCATCGATATCACCTACAGCGAATGTATAACATGTGTCGCCGTTGAAGCCGTCAAGCTCCACCACACAGTCTGTGCCAACTATGTCTCCCTCACGTAGCTCATAACCTGAGGGGAAACCATGTACCACAGTTTCATTTACTTCGATACAGAGGGTGCCGGGAAAACCGTGATAACCCAGGCAAGCGGGTTTACCCCCGTTATCGAGGATAAACTCCCTTGCTATCGTATCGAGCTTACGGGTGGTGACACCGGGAGCAATCCATTTCGCCACCTCTCCGAGCGTACGGCTCACGAGATCGCTCGCCTTACGTACTTTCTCTATCTCTTCGGCTGTCTTGATATAAATCATTATCCGTTGAAACCTGACTTATAATTAAAAAGCTCCTTGTCCTGTGGTGCGTCCTTTTATACGGCCGTCTTTCATGAGACCGTCGTAGTGACGCATCAACAAATGACCCTCTACAATTCTCAACGTGTCAAGGATGACACCTACCATAATCAGAAGGGATGTACCTCCGAAGAAGGCGGCAAACTGACGGTTGAGACCGCAAATATGCGCAATGGCCGGAAGAATAGCCACGATACCGAGGAATATAGAACCCGGAAGGGTGATTCTTGACATGATAGAGTCAAGATATTCGATGGTAGGTTTACCGGGCTTGATGCCGGGAATGAAGCCGTTGTTACGCTTCATATCCTCTGCCATCTGGGCCGGGCGCACTGTAATTGCTGTGTAGAAATAGGTGAATGCTACAATCAGTATGAAGTACACCAAGTTATACCAGAATCCGTATAGGTCGGTGAGTGCACCGAAAAATCCGGTATGCTCGGGGGAGAAACCTGCCAGTGTCACCGGAATAAACATAATCGCCTGAGCGAAGATGATCGGCATGACACCTGCCGCATTCACTTTTAAAGGAATGTATTGGCGAGCACCACCATACTGCTTGTTGCCCTGAATACGCTTTGCATATTGCACGGGCACTTTGCGAGTACCCTGCACCAAGAGCACAGCCCCTGCGATAACAGCCACAAGGATTATGAGCTCAACGAGGAAGATCACCAGACCACCTCCGGCCGAATTCATGAGACGGCCTGTGAATTCCTGGATAACGGCCTCCGGGAAACGTGCCATGATACCTATAAGGATGATGAAGGAGATACCGTTGCCGACACCCTTCTGGTCAATCCTTTCACCGAGCCACATGATGAACATCGAACCGGCAGCAAGCACAATTGTCATGAACACCACTGTCCAGAAGCCCATCTCCACATATCCTCCGGCTGCCCTGACCTGATACTGAAGGTTCATCAGATAGGCCGGACCTTGAAGAAGGAGGATTATGACGGTAAGATAGCGGGTATACTGGTTGAGCTTCATCCTGCCGCTCTCGCCCTCACGTTGCATTTTCTGGAAAGCGGGGAGCACCATGCCTAAAAGCTGTATCACGATGGATGCAGTGATGTAAGGCATGATACCGAGAGCGAAGATGGAGGCCTGTGAGAATGCACCACCCGAGAACATGTCGAGTAGTTGCATCAAGCCGTCGGAGGTGAAGTTCTTCAGCGCCATCAAGGCATCCGGATTAATTCCCGGTAACACCACGTAGCATCCGAATCGGTAAATCACCACAAGGAGAAGCGTCACGCCGATTCTCTTGCGGAGGTCTTCTACACTCCAGATATTCTTGATTGTCTGTGTAAATCCCATTTTAATCAGTTTTTACTTACGGTTCCACCTGCAGCAGTAATAGCCTCTTCCGCCTTCTTGGAGAAGGCATCTGCCTGTACCTCGATTGCACGGGTCAAAGAACCGTTGCCGAGAATCTTTACAAGCACTTTCTTAGGAACGAGACCGGCTGCGCGGAGGTCGGCTACCGTAATCTTTGTAAGGTTCTGGGCGGCTGCCAGAGTTTCAAGAGCATCAAGATTTATGGCTTTATACTCCACACGATTGATATTCTTGAAACCGAATTTCGGCACACGTCTCTGGAGAGGCATCTGGCCACCTTCAAAACCCACCTTGTGGCTGTAGCCTGAGCGTGATTTGGCGCCCTTGTGGCCTCTTGTAGCTGTGCCGCCGTAGCCTGAACCCTGACCACGTCCGATTCTTTTATTCTTCTTGTTGCTGCCGGGGGCAGGCATAAGATTATGTAATTCCATGAGTTGCTAAACCAATTAAATGTTTGTGACTTCTACAAGGTGATGAACAGCTTTTACCATGCCACGGATTGAAGGAGTGTCTTCCTTGATCACTGTGTGGTTCATCTTTTTAAGTCCGAGCGCATCAAGTGTACGCTTCTGTACAGCCGGGCAATTGATGCGGCTCTTTATCTGCTTGATTGCTATCTGTCCCATTTCTCTTCTTATTTGCCGGTAAACACTTTCTCTACTGACACACCACGATTCTGGGCTACCTGTGCCGGGCTTCTCATCTCACCTAAAGCGGCGATGGTAGCCTTCACAAGGTTGTGAGGGTTGGATGAACCCTTGCTCTTTGCCAGGATATCGGTGATGCCAACACTTTCGAGCACTGCACGCATTGCACCGCCGGCCTTTACACCGGTACCCTCGGATGCAGGCTTCAGGAAAATCTGTGAGCCGCCGAATTTTGCGCTTTGCTCGTGGGGTATCGTACCTTTGTGGACAGGCACCTTGATTAGATTCTTCTTGGCTGTCTCCACAGCTTTGGCGATAGCGGCGGTTACCTCGTTTGCTTTACCGAGACCCCAGCCGATCACTCCGTCTTCATTGCCTACAACTACGATAGCGGCAAAGCTGAAAGCACGACCACCCTTTGTCACTTTGGTGACACGGTTGATGGCCACGAGACGGTCTTTCAGTTCCAAATCATTAGTAGATTTAACTCTATTATTTCTTTTAGCCATGATTTTCGCTTAAAATTTAAGACCGGCCTCGCGTGCTGCGTCGGCCAATGATTTTACTCTGCCGTGGAAAAGGTAGCCGTTACGGTCGAATACGACGGTAGTGATGCCATTCTCCATAGCCTTCTTAGCTATATCTGCGCCTACACGGGCTGCAACTTCTGTTTTTGTGCCCCCCTCAAGACCCTTCGACGAAGAGGCCACCAGTGTGCGTCCTGCAAGATCGTCGATAAGCTGCACATATATGCCTTTGTTGCTGCGGAACACGCTCATACGGGGACGTTCTGCTGTTCCGGAGATCTTACCGCGGATACGGGTTTTGATCTTATTTCTTCTTGCTATCTTGGATATCATTGTCTTCCTTAATTTAATTATTTAGCGTTGGCTGATTTACCACTCTTGCGACGGATAACCTCGCCCACAAACTTGATACCTTTACCTTTGTAGGGTTCGGGTTTGCGGAGTGAACGTATCTTGGCACATACCTGGCCCAGGAGCTGCTTGTCAGCGCTCTGCAGGATGATGAGAGGGTTCTTGTTACGCTCTGTCTTGGCCTCGACCGACACTTCCTTGGGAAGCTTGATATAGATAGCGTGTGAGAAGCCCAACGACAGTTCCAAAACATTGTTGGCGGCTGTTGCACGATAGCCGACGCCTACGAGTTCCATCTCCTTCTTATAACCTTCCGATACACCTACCACCATATTGTGGATGAGGGCACGGTAAAGGCCATGCATCGCACGGTTCTGACGCTCGTCGTCCGGACGATGGAGCACGACGTGATTACCTTCCTGCTCTACGGTGATGGCCGGATTGATCTCCTGTGAAAGCTCGCCTTTAGGACCTTTCACTGTCACTACATTGTCTTTTACCTGTACAGTTACGCCGGCAGGTATCTCAATGGGTGCTTTACCTATTCTTGACATTTCGATTACCTCCTTCTATTAATATACGTAACATAATACTTCACCGCCTATCTTGCGGTCTTTTGCCTCTTTGTTGGTCATCACGCCGTAGCTGGTGCTGAGGATGGCGATGCCAAGTCCGTTCAATACACGCGGCATGTCCTTATAGCCTGTATACTGACGAAGACCCGGACGTGACACACGGTGAAGGTTCTGGATGGCGCTCACCTTGTCGACCGGATCATACTTGAGGGCAATCTTGATTGTGCCCGAAGGAGTGGGTCCCTCAATAAACTTGTAATTGAGGATGTAACCCTGTTCGAAAAGGATTTTGGTGATCTCCTTTTTCATTTTTGAAGAGGGAATCTCCACCACACGGTGTCCCGCACGGATGGCGTTTCTCAATCTCGTCAAATAATCTGCGATTGGATCAGTCATTGTTTTGATTGTTAAATTGATTCAGATTTTCCGAACAATATTTAATTTTCACTTCTTTTCTCATGATGTCTCAAAGCCCTCCGGCTTTGAACGTGACAATGATTGGAGGCTTCCCCGGATTCTTTTCTGCATCCGGAGAGGCCACCAATTCTTATAACGTATATGTATTGCGGTTTATTGTCACCAGCTCGCTTTCTTTACACCGGGAATTAATCCGGCAGAGGCCATTTCACGGAACTGGATCCTGGAAATGCCGAACTGACGCATATATCCTTTAGGGCGACCGGTGATCACGCAACGGTTGTGAAGACGCACTTTGGAAGCATTCTTCGGAAGCTTCTGAAGTTTTGTAAGCGCCTCATAATCAATATTGCCGTCGGCATCTGCCAAGGCTGCTTTCTTAAGGGCCGCTTTCTTCTCTGCATATTTCTCAACCAGCTTCTGGCGCTTCACCTCGCGGGCTTTCATTGATTCTTTTGCCATAGCTAATTATTTTTCGTGTTTGAAGGGAAGACCGAATTTTTTCAGAAGTGCAAGGCCTTCTTCATCTGTCGGGGCTGAAGTCACGAAGGTGATGTTCATACCCTGGAGTTTCGGCACATTGTCGATGTTGATCTCAGGGAAGATAATCTGCTCCTGGATGCCGAGGGTATAGTTGCCACGGCCGTCAAGCTTGGAGTTGATGCCCTTGAAGTCACGGATACGGGGAAGCGCAACTTTCACGAGACGCTCCAGGAACTCATACATCTTCTCACGACGGAGAGTCACCATTGCGCCGATAGGCATTTTCTTACGGAGCTTGAAGTTTGAGATATCTTTCTTCGAGAGAGTCGGCACGGCTTTCTGGCCTGTGATGGCGGTGAGCTCGTTGATTGCAGTCTCGATGAGTTTCTTATCCTGAGTGGCTGCTCCCAGACCCTGGTTGATCACGATTTTCTCAAGGCGGGGCACCTGCATGGATGATGAATAGTTGAACTCCTTCTGAAGCTCGGGAGCTATTCTTTCCTTATAGTCTTTACCAAGTGTTGTTTCGCTCATTACTTAATCTCCTCTCCTGATTTCTTAGAATAACGCACCAGTTTGCCGGCCTCATTGCGGCGGCGACCGATACGGGTAGGTTTACCTGTTTTGGGATCGATCACATTAAGATTTGAAATGTGAACGGGAGCCTCTATTTTCACAATACCTCCCTGAGGATATTTAGCGTTGGGCTTCATGCTCTTGGAGACAATGTTGATGCCCTCCACAAGTGCACGCTGCTTCTTTACCTGCACTTCGAGCACACGGCCTGTCTTGCCTTTGTCATCGCCGGCATTGACATACACCGTATCGCCCTTCTTTATATGGAATTTTGCCATTTTATTCTCTTTTATTAGTCTTGACATTAAAGCACCTCGGGCGCGAGCGACACAATCTTCATGTTGGTGTTGCGGAGCTCACGGGCGACGGGGCCGAAAATACGGGTGCCGCGGATTTCACCGGCATTGTTAAGCAATACACAGGCGTTGTCGTCGAAGCGGATGTAGCTTCCGTCGGGACGACGGATCTCCTTCTTCGTGCGGACTACCACAGCCTTCGACACTGTGCCCTTCTTCACGTCGGAAGAGGGGATCGTGCTCTTCACGGTCACGACAATGATGTCGCCAACCGATGCGTAGCGACGGCCTGTGCCGCCGAGCACATGAATGCAGAGAGCCTCTTTGGCTCCACTGTTGTCAGCTACTGTAAGACGTGATTCGGTCTGTATCATAATTACTTAACTTTTTCAATGATTTCCACAAGTCTCCATCTCTTCGTCTTGCTCAGTGGACGGGTCTCCATAAGACGTACGGTATCGCCTATAGAGCACTCGTTGTTCTCATCATGAGCATGATACTTCTTTGTCTTGTTGACAAATTTTCCATAGATCGGGTGCTTCTCTTTCCACTTGATCTCGACCGTGATGGTCTTGTCACACTTGTTGCTCGAAACAACCCCAATTCTTTCTTTTCTCAAATGACGTTTCTCTTCCATTTTTCTTAAATACTTTTTGGGATCAGTTGTTTACTACGGGAGCCTCTGCCTTGGCAGCGATTTCCTTCTGGCGCAACACAGTCTTCATTCGGGCTATCTCTCTACGGTCTTTGGTGATTTTCGAGGGGTCGCCGACGGGAGATATCGCGTGCGCTACTTTCAATTCACGATAAGCCTTCTCTGCAGCCTCTATTGCGGCTTTCAGTTCCTGAATGCTTAATTCCTTGATTTCTTCCTTTTTCATATCGGTTATATTGGATTTTTATTCGGGTTATACTCCATGAAGAGCAACCCTCCATGAAGTATAACGCGAAAAATCTGTTTTTATTAGAGCAACTGGCTCGGATCGTAGTCGGGACGGACTACAAATTTTGTGATTACCGGCAGTTTCTGGGCAGCCAGACGGAGCGCTTCTTTTGCCACGTCATAGCTTACACCTTCCACCTCAATGAGGATACGGCCCGGAGTGACAGGCGCAACGAACCCTTCGGGGTTACCTTTACCTTTACCCATACGCACCTCGGCTGGCTTCTTGGTGATTGGCTTGTCGGGGAAGATGCGGATCCAGATCTGGCCCTGACGCTGCATGTAGCGGGTCACTGCCACACGGGCAGCCTCGATCTGACGGCCGGTGATCCATTTAGACTCAAGTGTCTTGATGCCGAACGAGCCGAAAGCAAGCTGGTTGCCTCTCTGGGCCTCACCTTTCATGCGGCCCTTTTGCGAACGGCGGTATCTGGTCTTCTTAGGTTGTAACATTGTCAGTCTTCTTTATTAACGATTGTTGTTTTTCTTGTTGCGGAAACCTCCCTTGCGACGGTCGCCCTGGGGACGTCCACCCTGCTCTTTCTGGCCTACGGTGTATGCGGGAGCAAGCTCCTTCTTTCCGTAAACCTCACCGCGGCAGATCCATACCTTGATGCCGATGATACCTACTTTGGTTAGAGCTTCAACAAGTGCATAGTCAATATCTGCACGGAGTGTGTGAAGAGGAGTACGTCCCTCCTTGAACATCTCTGAACGTGCCATTTCAGCGCCATTCAGACGGCCGCTCACCTGCACCTTGATACCCTCGGCGCCCATACGCATCGTAGAGGCGATGGCCATCTTAACGGCACGGCGGTAAGCCACCTTGTTCTCGATCTGACGTGCGATATTGGTAGCCACGATCTCAGCATCGAGCTCCGGACGTTTGATCTCATGGATGTTGATCTGAACATCCTTGTCGGTAAGCTTCTTCAGCTCGTCCTTGAGATCGTCCACATCCTTGCCACCCTTGCCGATTACCATACCGGGACGGGCTGTGCAGATAGTGACTGTCACCATCTTGAGTGTACGCTCGATGATGATCTTTGATACGCTTGCTTTTGCAAGACGAGTGCGGAGATACTTACGGATCATGGAGTCCTCGAGAAGAGTGTCACCGTATTTCTTTCCGCCATACCAGTTTGAGTCCCAACCGCGGATTACACCGAGACGGTTGCTGATCGGATTAACTTTCTGTCCCATCTTTTAAATCAAGCTTTTTCGTTATTTTTTGTATCGACGAACAATGTCACGTGATTTGAACGTTTGCGGATTCTGTAGCCGCGGCCCTGGGGAGCCGGACGAAGACGTTTGAGCATGGGAGCGCAGTCTACGAACACTGTGCTCACATAAAGCTCGCCGGCCTCTGCCTTACGTTCATTTTTTTGTTCCCAGTTGGCGATAGCGCTGCGGAGCAGCTTCTCAACCTTTCGGGCAGCCTCCTTGTTGGAGAACTTCAGGATGCCGAGTGCCTTGAATGCTTCCTGACCGCGGATCATGTCCACAACCAGACGCATCTTTCGGGGCGATGACGGCACATTATGCAGCTTGGCGAAATACTCGCTCTTGCGGGCCT
>CAZPHL010000052.1:0-17509 GCA_964586465.1 uncultured Sangeribacter sp. | reverse complement strand
ATAACTTTTGCTGATGAATTATCCATATCGGGCATAGTTCGACCTACAGGAGCACCTATGTAGGTGGGATCGGTAATCACATAGCGTTGTTGCTTGTGTAATATATAATCACCACCCACATCGTCGCTGAATGCAACCGCCGCTGCCAAATGACCGGGGTAACATACCAAAAGGCATTTCAATCCCAATAAATCTCGCACAAGACGTGTCAGAAGTATCGAGCGATCCTCACAGTCACAATAAGGATAATACAGCGTCTCCTCGGGAAAGAAGGCTCGGTCATGCCCCCAAACTTTATCATCGTATTCATAAACAAAAGCAGTCTGAACCCAATTCAGCAGTTTCTGCACTGCTGCAAGTTCATCAAGTCCCGAGATAGCACTTTTCAACTGTGGATAAAATGATGCACGCACTTCCTCACTTATCGGAGTGTTCGCATACATTGCCCATCTTGTCATCATATTCCCTCCAACCATTGATGTGGGATAGGTAGCAAAGAAATCAATCAGATTCTTGTTGACATTCGATGAGAAGTGCATTTCCGGATAACGGGTAGATTTCAACCATCGTTCAGGGGTTTTGGAAAGATCAAACTTTTGGGGTCCGGTTATCCATAGTGACAAGGACTGCTCTTTGGGAAAGGAGGCCCCGGATATGTAAAGATTTGACGACACCCCTTTGAACGGATAGTAATATTCCCCATCTATCTCAAAACGATTCTTATTATAAATGATATGTTTAGAGGCATACAATAGATCCAGAATCCCGCTATTCTCTCCAATACGGAGTTTATACCCTGATTGACTGAACAGATAGGCAGTTAATAAAGTAGCAGCGTTTTCTCCGGATGCATATTGGCTGCTCAAGGCATACAACATATTAAGGTATGCCCAGTCGCATAACCTGTATTCGCTCTTTAATCTTTGGCAATCTGCTACCAGCGCTGCGTAAGCGGGAGCACTTAAGGTATCCCATGCCTTCGCTATAGCCGACTCTCCTACCCCGTTTACTCTGAATCTCTCTCCCTCCGGTATCCTCACCTTCATACCTGTCCCCATAAATGAAAACTCACAATATTCAGTAGGAATATCAGGATCTATTTTAACCGGAGCTATCGGAACTGTTTTCTTATCATCTTTTACAGGTCTGATTACCTCTTGTATCTTTATGACCCTGTCTTCTCTGTCATCTTTGCCATTCCACGGTTTGGGGATCACCGGCAACCTATCGTCCGCAGGAGCATCCTCACCCGGTCGCTGTTCATATCCTCTCCATTTTTCCCTCAGCTTCCCGGCATATTCGGCATTAAGACTCGTTCTGTAGTCATTAAAATTATTAGCACGATTACAGTTAAAGGCATCTTTATCTCCGGAGTTCACCGTCCCCCTCGCATTATTAAAAGGATCAGTGTTTTGCGCCGAGAAATTAACAGTCCCGGCACATAACAATACAATAAGTAGACTTAGACCCTTGCTTTTCATTCTTCTTCAGAATTATTATTATTATCATTCTCCTGCAAGGGCAAATTATCCTTGTCATCCGATTTGATAATATTCTGTCCGTAAGCAAGTGAAAGCTGACGGATAGCCTCTATCTGTTGCTTTCGTAATTCTATTTCTGCCCTTGCCGATTCCTTTTCAAAAGCACGGCTATCTTCCTCTTGCTGTAGAAGGCGATTTATATTCTCACTTATTTTGCTACTGATCTCATCCATCAATTTATCAGCTTCCTCCACACATCCGGATTTTCTGTCGATCGCTGCAAGATAGGCGGCTGCCTCTTTAGCCGCCTCCTCTGTCTGTGACGAGTGCCACACGGCTTTTGCCTTGGCAATTTTCTCGGCACAATCTTGATCCAGATATTCCTGCCAAACCGCCAGCATCCTTTCTCCTATCTCATCATATCCTGCCACACAGGGAGGCACTGTACTCAAAAGATATAATGATTTCTCATATTCACCACGATTGGATAAAAACTCCGACTGCCGGATTATGGATGGAATATTGCTACGGTAATAGTCCATCACCTTTGAATGACAACGCTCCAAGAATTTCTGATAACGGTCATCCGACGGATTAAAAGATGTCAAAGCGCCTTTTACAGCTATATTCTCTGTTTTTCCGACACCTTTAAGTTCTATAGTCGTGGAACCGAATTTTTCACCTCCCATGACATTATACATAAGTAAAGTCACTTCTACAGTAGTTGTCACAAGAGGACGTGTGCCACTAAGTAATTCCCTGTCTACAGGAGTCACTGAAGCTTCAAGGCATAAATGTGAGAGCTCTGTACCTCCGAATCCTGCCTGAGTCACTATGCGTTCAAGCTTTGATTTCAGCATTTCAGCGTTTTCTGTAGCTAAAGCACTTTTATCGCTCACCCTCACCATTATCGGCAACTCACAACTGTTGTCTTCGGCTTTAAGTTCCCCTGTGAACATTCCGAATACTAACAATATGAAGCTAAATATATATTTTTGAGTATTCATAGTTGCTAATTTTATCGGATATAGATGTTTACTTTCCCAAGACCCTTTATCTTATAATCGGCATCCACTCCGAGATCGGCGAGATAATTCACCAACCTCTGCGCAACATCTTTTGCTCCCTGTCGGCGTTGACGACCACGGATGGTTGTAATCAGAGGGATATAAACACCCTGATACTGCATGAATGTATCACCGCTTTTCAGTCTGTCAAGGCCTCCACCATCTACGGAGTTATCATACAGGAAATCCTCGATGTGTTCACGGAGAGTAAGATCGTTAATCTTGCTGTTGAAACTATAAGGAGAGACTGAGGTGGTAGTTATATCAAATGCTACCATGCGACCTTTGGTCAACATGGAGTTGTAGTGTGCCAATACGCTTTTCAGGAATGAATCCATCCCGCCATAGATCGCCTCGCGTAGAAGTATAACAGGATTGGCTGAAGTGGAATTAGGACCCACACCCTCTAAAGGTGCAAATGTCTGACCGGTGTAGGCATCGGTTCCCCGTAAAGTGTAAGACACTCTATAGCTCGGTCCGGATTTTAACAAATCAAACTGTAATTTTATGATGATATCGGCATTTGAATTGCGTAGAATCTGCTCCTCGATGGTTTCTGTTCCTTCACTTCCATTTACCGAGTTCAACTGAGCATCCTCTTTTGCAAGATTTATCGCCTCCTGTAAGTCTATCACTACTATATCTGAATTCCGCTCTGTGATCAGTTGGGCTATTTGAGTTACTGCACTATGTAGCGTAGGATCTTCAGAAAGAGCTTTCTCATAATCGGGCACCTCTTCAACACTATTTACATTATTTAGTGTAGTCACGTATCCATGACTCTTGCAATAGATCATATCAGGTACGATCATCACTACCGGAGGTGTCATGACCTTCTGTGCCATAACTTCCACAGCTATGGCAAACATTATCATCAAAATTATCGCTGAGGCTATTATTTTTTTCATGGTCATAGCTTATTTAATAATTCCATCTTTTATATATTTCTCCCTGAGACCCTCTTTGTCAACAGTGATTTCCACCGGCACTACCCATTTGTCGTTACCGGTGAAGTATTCTTCTTTTCCGGGTTTCTCTGCTTTAATGTACTTTTTATATTCACCACCATCCTTAAAGAATTTTGCAAAGTAAGCAGATTGAGTCCGCCTGATAGTGGGATTGTCTATTATCGGCCATGAATGACCTTTCTCTGTCCCGGCTGTGAGATTGTTGAAAGAAACTTCTTCCACTGCTTTCTTTTTAGCCTGTTCCAGAGCAGCCTTCTTATCTTTCCCCTCACCCCACACTCGTAGTCGCAGATAACCGGCCGGATCAGCCCCGATACATTCTGTAGCATGATTTGTATAAGCCACAGTTGAAGCTATCGGCTTCTTGCTCCCACATGATGTCATCAGGATACCTATGACAATCAATGCTAAATATATAGTTCTTTTCATATTTCTCTTTTTACCATAAATTTCCAAAACCTTCTATGATGCCACTCTCTTCCAAAAAATGTAGTAGTCTTTCTTTATCTATTAGAAGCAAGCCACTTACCTCATACTTTTTTTTCGGCAATTGTGTCACACTGACCGATTCATTGTCAAGAACCACATAATCAAGATATTTTTTTTCGTTATTGAACGCTTCAAAAAATTCTTTGTGCGTGTCTTTTACTGTAGGATCCTCTATAAGTGGTTTCTGCGATGAATAACCGTTAGCTCCCCCGATTCCGCGGAGCATCACACCCTCCACCGCATACTTCTTCAGATAATCAAGTGCCTCTTTATTTTGCTTCTTATCAAGCAAGGCGGTAACTTTCACATAATATCGTCCACCTTCCCCTTGGTTCTCAACGCGTATATCATATTTCTGACATAGGCCGGTAGCTGACGATATTATCAATATCATTAAAAGGGTCAATACTTTTTTCATTATCTGTATGTTTATAAGTTTTTTATTTCTTTTCCCTTATCTGGAGTCCGGGTGTCATGGCGAATTGCTCCGGATTACCTTTCATCACTTTGAACAGAGTTCCTTTATGGCCATTATTGAAATAATTGTCAAAACGTATATGTACATTATCCCAAGGAAGCACAGCCATCACCTCTCCCAACTTCTTATAGGATACTTTTCCTTTCTTATCCTTGACTCTCTTCACTACTTCATACCTCTTTCCTAAAGTGACATCTTCTTTTGTGCCTATGTGGGAATAGACCATATTGTTCTCTATATAGAACGGTGTCCTTGGCCGGAACACCTCATAACGCCTCGCAAGGTCTTTTATACCTTTTCCCACAGCTCTCTCACATACATCGAGTATCACCTCCTTTTCATTTGACCAACTGCGAAGCACTGTCTTCCCACTTATGGCTTTGTAATCTCCTACATATTCAAGATTGAATCGGGCATTATCAAAAGCTAACTGCCTTGACCTTGCTATTTCACTCGGAGTAGAGGGATCAATCCAATATTCGTTGAATACTTGTTCCGACATCTGTTGGGTCCAATTAAGTTTATATAGATAAGCATGAATATTGACACGGAATTTTGACATATCACCAAGCACCCCCGAAGTCACAGCTGCCAAAGAGGCTCCGGCCGACCATAAGGAAGAAGAGGAAGCTTTTTTCCGTGCCTTATTATAATCGCCTCTACTGTACGCCTCCATCGCTTTGCTTTCCTCTATCGAGGCCATGGTTTGCATTGCTACAGAACCTAAGCCGGCAAGCAGTGAACCAAATTTAAACCCTTTTCTCTGGTCTGCATAATCCATGTCGCACACCAATACAAATGTGCTCTCGAGAAGTTCTATGCCCTCTTCCCGCAATAGATCCGTACCCCTTACCGTATTGAGCGATCTCGTATAATCATCATGGAATGCACCGTATCCCCCTCTGTCATGAATCAGATCCATGTTCATGTGTCCGGCATAGTTACGGTTAAACCATTTTGCCACTACACATCGGGCGATATCCTGATGGTGCAATATTCTTTCAATGTCTCCTCTTGTCTGCTTTCCTTGAACTTTTACAACTCTCACATCCACATTGTGTTCGTTATATCTGTGAGGCATGGGAAATGATTGGAACACTTCAGTCATTGCATCGGCATATTGTTTGTCGCTATGAGTGAGCAACAAAAGACAAAGAGAACTCCGACGGTAATGATCCTTGACCGTCTGTCCGGATAGTGGTATGTATTCATTCTCCCCCCACCCTGTAAACCAGAGTGAAATAAAAACAATGACAGTTATCAGCTTTTTCATAGAATCATTGACGTTTAGGTAAATTCAACAAGTAGTCTAAAAAAATAATTATCTTCAATTGCAGGTGCCCAAAGTTTTGATTCTTTTGAGTGTCTCCTGTCGTCAGGAAGCGTCTTGGCAATTTGAGATTTTTCGGATATTGCAAATTTAATTATTTTTCCATATTACTCCAAAAGATAATCGCTCCTAACTATTAAATTTATAAAGATAAATCTCTTATAAAGAAAGATGGAATAACAATTACGACTTCCGGATTACCAAACCTGTGGTTAATTCTTAAAGTTATTCCTATTTTTACTAATTTTGCAAGAGAAAATATTGATTCCTTTGTCATGAGCGATTTCAAACTAAAAGGTCATCTCGCAATGTTGGGGGCCAATGTATGTTGGGGTTTAATGTCGCCGGTGGTTAAACTCACATTGGCTTCGGGCATCATTGCACCGTTGATAATAGTGGATTTCAGAGTTGCCGGAGCTGCTTTGCTATTTTGGATAACTTCCCTTTTCCTGCCGAAAGAAAACGTTCCTTTGAAAGATGTGCTACTTCTATTCGGAGCTGGAATGCTTGGTGTGCTCCTCAATCAAGGCTGCTTCATCATCGGCGTAAGTCTTACCTCTCCCGGTGAGGCTTCACTTGTCACTACCACTATGCCAATGTGGGTGATGCTTTTGGCATGGCTCTTTCTTCACGAACCCATAACCTTAAAAAAGACCGGGGGTATCGTGCTTGGAGCCGCAGGGGCGTTGATTCTTGTTTTTGGAAACGGCGCCGCAATCTCAGGAGGCGCATCACCGGCTTTAGGAGATTTTATAGTTCTTATGGCTCAGCTCAGTTATGCCCTCTACCTTACACTTTACCGCAATTTCATCCGGAAATATACTCTCGTCACTCTTATGAAATGGATGTTTCTGGCCGCAACTATTGTGGCAATTCCGGCGACATTCTCTTATCTGAAAGCAACTGTATGGGAACTGATTTCCACTTCTGAATGGATGGGCATAGCTTACATTGTGATATTCGCGACCTTCATTGCTTATATCTGCATTATGATAGGTCAGAAAAATCTTCGTCCTACAATCGTTGGCATGTATAACTATGTCCAACCAATAGTAGCCACAATCGTGGGTATTTGTCTTGGTCTCGATCATTTCAATTTTTCAAAAGCTATAGCTGTTGTACTTATATTCTCCGGCGTCTATCTCGTCACAATCTCTAAAGCCGCGCCCTCTGATAACAAATGACAGCCATAACTTTATTTGCATAATTATTTCACCCGTTAGGAATTTTTTAAAGTCATTTGTTTATAGTATATGTTATTCAAACGGTTCTTACTATACAATTAAGTGTTATGACTATACTATAAGTGTTATGAAAATATATCCACTCCATACGCTACTCCTTGCTCTGATGTCTCTTTTAGCTACACAAACTTATGCAGCTGAGAAAGATATAGATTCTCTGACTTTGGAATTTCCTCAGGGACGTTCCGCTATTTATCCACACTTCAAAGGTAATGATTCGACTCTTAAAAAAATAAGCGAAATCGCTGCCGACCTCAATAATCCTGACTCTCTTGCCAAACTGCGCCATGTCAGCGTCATTGGAGGTGCTTCTCCTGAAGGGTCGGTAGAGATCAACCGTAGATTATCGGAAAAACGCGCGGCTAATATTTTCAAGTATCTCTCCGAAGGGATTGAGTTACCCGACTCGATCACCTCTTTTACTTTTTTAGGTCGTGATTGGAACGGCCTGAAACAACTCGTAGAGTCTGACCCCGATGTACCGTTTCGTGAAGAAACTATAAGTCTTATAGATGATATCATGAAAAATCATCCCAATGTTGCGCCGAATGATAATCTCCAAAGACTTCAGCAACTCCGCAATGGTGTGCCATATCGGTATATGTACACCCATCTCTTTCCGGCTTTAAGAGCTTCCACTCTTTTATTCGAATATTATCCGGCTCACTCCCCTATCTTACCACCGGCATATAATCCGAATGCAAACATAGACATCATAGCACTTATCCCACCTGTCACAGGAATAAGCGACAGAGTGATGAAATGTGAAAAATGTTGTCACCCGTTCTATATGGATATTCGTACTAACCTTCTGTTTGATGCCCTTCTTCTCCCGAATATCGGTGCTGAATTTTATGTAGGAAAAAATCTTTCAATTATTGGTAACTGGATGTATGGTTGGTGGGATAAGGACAGACTTCATCGCTATTGGCGTGCCTATGGCGGCGACCTTGGTTTGAGATGGTGGTTAGGATCTAAGGCTCATGAAAAACCCCTCACAGGACATCATATCGGAATTTATGGTGGTGTCGTGACATACGACTTTGAATTTGGTGGGAAGGGTTATATGGGAGGTCGTCCCTCTCATAATCTCTGGGACCGTTGTAATTTCCTCGCAGGTGTCGAGTATGGTTATTCTCTTCCCGTTTCAAAACATCTGAATATTGATTTCACCATCGGAATAGGCTATCTCGGTGGAAAATTATTGGAATATGTTCCGGAAGATGGTTGTTATGTATGGCAGAAGACAGAGAAACTCAATTGGGTCGGTCCCACAAAAGCTGAGATTTCTCTTGTCTGGCTCATAGGATGCGACAACTATAACCGCAAGAAAGGAGGCAACCGATGAAACTTTTAAACTCTATAGCTCCGGCATTAATCATATTGGCAACTTTTAGTCTGACCTCGTGCAATCATAAGGATCTGTGCTTTGACCACAATCATAATATTGACACTGAAGTTATATTTGACTGGCGGAATGCACCGGATGCCCAACCCTCGTCAATGGCCCTTATCATGTTTGATCGTAACCTTGTGAACGATCCTATCAGATATATTTTCTCAGGTCGCGAAGGCGGTCCTATAGACTTGCCTGTCGGTCAATACGATGCAATCGGTATGAACGCGGATTTAAATGACTGGGCTAAATTCCGCAATCAACCTGATATCGAAAGTGTAGAAATATATACCGATGATGCCGAGGAATTGGAAGCTTATCAACTGTCATCTTATTCTGTGCCGAGAGTCAGAGGCACCGAAACCGAGCGTATGGCTGCGACCCCCGGCATGGCATGGAGCACTCGTTCCGATAGTATTATTTTAAATCCAACTGATACTCATAAGATTATCACCCTTTATCCGGAAGAGATAGTGTGTCATTACTCTGTTGAGATTCTTGATGTGGAAAATCTTGAAAATGCACATGGAGAGACGATTGACGGCACTCTTTCCGGAATGGCTGAAGGATACTTGCATGGTAAGAAACATCCTACTGATACTCCTGTGACGATGCCTTTTACACTTTCTGTCGATACCGATATCAATGGTCTTCAAGGTGAGTTCCTTACCTTCGGGGAATGTTGTGACACACAACGTCAGCATATACTTACAGTGTATCTGTTTCTGACTGACGGAAGTAAATGGTACTATTCTTTTGATGTCACCGACCAAGTCAGCAATGCACCGGATCCTCATCATGTTAATATTGTGATTCGGGGATTGAAATTGCCTAAGCCTATTCAAAGTGATGCCGGTTTTCACCCGGAAATAAACGATTGGCAGACCGAGACTATTGATGTGTCAATGTGACCTGCATGATATGACTATTTTTTATCATTTTATGATGAACTATTAGCCTTTTAAAACATTTATATTATGTAAACTATCTGATATTAAATATTATAATACCAACTATAACTATGAAAAAGACAACTATATTATTATTTGGCTTAACTGCATTCTCATTAGCTTCTTGCACTGAAGAAGAATCCGTAAATATAGATAAAGGTTTCCCAATTGAATTTCGGTCGGCCGTCGGAACACGTGCCGAGGAAATAACAAATGCCAACCTTTCTGAAATAACAGTATCAGCCTTTTTGAACAATCAGGATTTCTTTTTACAATTACCCTTTAAAAAGGATTTAAAGAAAGGTAGTGAAGGATATTTTTCTTCCGATACTGAATATTATTGGCCCGGAGATGACAGTGAAATTTCATTTTATGCTTATTCTCCCGCCGCTCCCGGGGGGACTGTCACCCTTAATCATGACACTAAGACTTTGACAGACTTCTCTCCGGCAACTGCTATTGAAGATCAGGTGGATTTTATTTCAACTGATGAAGTGATCGGCAAAAAAACTACTAATGAGGCCTCCGGCGTTGAATTGACTTTCAATCACCGTCTCTCTCAAATAGAAGTTCAGGCTAAAGCAGATAATCCGGCTTATATCTTCAAAATTTCCGGTGTAAGAATAGGGCAACCACTCTCAAAAGGTTCTTTTGATTTCACCACCAACACCTGGACCCTTGGTGCTGACAAGGACACTTATGAAGAAACTTATAGTGATCAAATCACATTAACCGCTGATCCGGTAAGCATAATGGGAAGCGAAGGCAATGCAATGCTGATTCCTCAACAACTTACAGCTTGGCAGCCTGATACAGATGCCGCTGATGCTCAGGGCGGAGCTTACTTATCTGTAAGATTGCAGATCAATACTGCCGATGGAGCACAGGTATTTCCTTTCCAGAATGGTGCCACTTGGGCAGCTATACCTATCTCTACCAATTGGGAACCGGGTAAGAAATATGTCTATGTACTCGATTTCTCTCATGGCGGTGGTAATGTCGATCCCAAAGATCCTGATCCGGGTGAACCGATTCTCGGTGGACCGATTCACTTCAAAGTTAACGTAACTTCTTGGGCGTCTGCCGGTGATAATACCGATATTCCGATGGAAATCAAGAATAATCAATAATTATATACTGATTCATTCCGGCGACATTCCTACAATGCATAATGTTGATATTCAGTTACCACATCTAATTTAATCCATAGGCCGTAAGAGGTTGAACGTTCCTCTTACGGTCACCATTATCCTTCTATAACTGAAGGTCTGAACCAATTCCACTGTTTACAAGGGTGTAATTAATGCGTATAAAGATGACAATTAAAAGATTCCATACCCGTTCTCTCTCTTCTATATTTACAAGTTCTGCTTCTTGGATATTGATACTGGTCTCAACATTAACTATAATGACGGGCATATCGGCATGTACAGATGATAAGTCTCCCTTTGAGGACAATAATCCCTCAAAGGATGGTAAGTTAATAACTTTCTCTATCAAAACATCATCTGATTGGAATAATGGGTCGCCCACACGTTCCGGTTTACTTACCGGCACTACTCAACAATCTCTTAAAACACTTACACTCTCTTCCGAACAATCGGATAATCTCTATCTTGTACCTTTGGTAATAGATGGCATTGATGTTAAGCAAAAGCATACCACACGTTCAACCCTTGTCGATAATGACAATATGGAATCTTTTGGTGTCTTTGCTTCTATGCATCCCGATTCTTCTGATGAATCCGACACCTTTAAACCGGATTACATGTACAATGTTGAGGTTACAAAAGAAAACGGCTGGGCACCCGCCGAGGAATACCTTTGGCCGGGTAATGCTTTTCTGCATATCAACGCTTATTCACCTTTCTCGGCAGTCGATGCTCTCAGTGATACGGAAGGCATCACCACTCTCCCCTCAAAAGATGATACCGGATCTCTTTCCCTGTCATGGATTACTCCTGCCGAGGTGGCCGATCAACAAGATTTGATGTGGGCCTCTCCTGAGGATGCATCGTCTTCACCATGCGAACTGGTATTCAACCACGCACTTACTGCAATACGATTTGTCACAGGTGCTGAAATGTCTCCGTGTACTGTCAAATCAATTAAAATTACAGATATTGTTTCTTCCGGCACATTAAATCTTGAAACCGGAGAATGGACTTTAAATGCTTCTGCCGACGATATGAAAGATTTTTCTGTCTCACCGGAAATCAGTTTATCTGCTGCCGATGGAAGCAATTACGTAGCACCCGGTACGGCAATCACCTCTGATGATCAGACTTTCCTTCTTATCCCCCAGACACTATCTGACTCATCTCAGATTGAGCTTACTATAGAGACCAACGGTAGTGAAGCAACTTTCTCAGCCTCTCTCAACGGTCAAACATGGACAGCGGGGAAAACTGTAATATACAGACTTTCTGCAAACGCTGATTCTGACACGCTGATTCTTCAGATTCTGGATGAGAATGGTCAACCTACCACGACCCTACAATCTCATTATACAGGTGTTCCCCTCGTATTTTCAGTAGTCAGCCACTCAGAAGCTACTGTTGACGGACAGGTATCAACAGAAAATGTGCCTTGGAAAGCAGAGTTTGTAGATGACAATGGAAATGTTATCGAACGACCTCAATGGATCACTGATTTTGCCATGTCCGGTGACGGTGACGGTGAATACACGGAACCTACAGTAATGCAGGAACCAACGTTTGCAACCATGAGCGACGATACCCGTACATTACGTTCTACAGCAGACATCAACTCTACATCGGGATACACTCCTTATAACCTGGCGAATTCTACCGGTGCTTCTACGGTTGAAAACACGGCCAACTGTTATGTGGTCAGTGCTCCGGGTAGTTATTCGATTCCGCTTGTGTATGGTAATGCTATAAAGAATAGTACAGCCAATCCGACAGCATACCAATGGAGCACTCATACTTCACATGTATTGACCCATTTCCTCAACCATCTCGGCAACCCGATATCCGACCCGTATATCTATAACAACTCCGGGTGTCAGCCAAAAGACGCATATCTCGTCTGGGAGGGGCGCCTCTGCCTGATTGAAAATGTAAAACTCTCCGACGATAAGCAAAGCTTAACTTTTGAGGTGCCGGCCACATATATTCGACAAGGCGATGCCCTCATCGCCGTGCGTGACAATGACGGCAACATAATGTGGAGCTGGCAAATATGGGTAACTCCGCATCGTCCGGAGGACAATCTCAGAACAATCACTTACGAAGGTGCTCAGCATCAACTCATGGCTCTGAATATCGGGGAACTTTCCGGCGGTGACGACACATACTTTGAAGCCCAATCCACTAAAGTACGCTTTACTCAGATAACAGCTGACGGCACGACACCCAAATCACTCGTGATTGAAATAAACCGGGATGCCAAACATGTCATAACACCCTTTACCTACAATTACTTCCAATGGGGACGTAAAGATCCTATCATTTCACTTATTCAGGAATGGTATAAAGCCGATCATACTGAAATCACGACTATCAAAACTCAGGCATACAGCGCACGGCCTACAGATATCGATTTTGTTTCTACCTGTATCCGTACTCCCGATGTGTTCTGGACCTCCAGCCATGACGGTAATGAACCATCTTATGATTATGTTAATCTCTGGAATGTGAAATCTAATGACAAGAATGGAGTAAAATCCGTTTACGATCCATCTCCGGTAGGGTTTATGGTACCGGGCACGAGTATGTTGGCATTTGTTAACAATACCTATAACCACACGTATATTGGTGATGATCCGAATTATCCGAGGTTGTCATATACTTTAGATGATGGTGAACTTCTTATACCACTGTTAGGTTATCGTTCAAGTAATGATGGCAAAGAAGCCGCAAGTCTTCTGTATGCACCTCTTTGGTTGAACAGCGCCTCTCAAAAGGATGGACGTAATATTCCTTTCCAAAACACCACCTTCACTCAACAAACTATGGCACGTGCTATGGGATATGGAATCCGACCAATGAAGGAACCCTAAACGATCCCTTATATGATCATTCAGACCAAATTGATGCCTGACGGTATATGTCTTAACCTGTTCGGCCTTTATTTCACACGAGATAAAAGCTGGATAAATAAATATGTCGTAAATCACGAACGTATACATGATGCGCAACAACGTGAACTCCTCTATATCCCCTTCTACATCCTATACGTGCTGGAATGGTTATTCCGTCTGCTCCAATACCGTAACCAGCCGGAGGCATACAGGAATATCTCATTCGAACGTGAAGCATACGCCCACGGGGATGATCTTACGTATCTTCCCCGCAGGCGTAAATACTCTTTTATAAATTATCTTCGACTTAACTCCAAACGATAGGCTGATAAGGTGGTCTTATAAACTCCATAACAGTGACTTGAATATTACCTTTAATAGTACCTTAAATAACTTTATTAGTAACTTGCCTATCAAATTTTGGAATTTAGCAGACTTATTTCACCGGAATAGAAATTGAGGCCGATTTTAAAAGTGGCGATGTGAATCTGATTGTTGCCATGCCCTTCTCATCCGGTTTTGATTTTATATATGCCAACAGGCGACCGCCGTAGACACGTTGCTTATTGTCACGATAATCTCCCATATCTGTATTGTCTGATCCTTCGAGACCTAATAACTTCGCAGGCCCTTCAATTCTGCACGTGATATTATTATCAGCCAACTTTACGGGGACACCGTTCTCATCCACAACTTCCACTGTAACATGAGCCACCGAGCAATCCTTATCAAGGGCATCAACATCTGATGTTACTTTCAATGCAAACGGCCTTCCACTGGTCTGTAAAGAATCAGTAGCTATAACATTTCCATCCTTACCGATTGCCTCGACACTCAACGTGCCCGGACTGAAAGGAACATCCCAATATATCATTCCGATTTTGTCATCAAAATCTCGTTGTTCACCAATCTCTTTACCGTTAAGAAGCAAACGTGCCGAGGGGGCATTGGTATAGCACACTACTCTTATCTGATCACCCTCCTCATAGTTCCATAGATCGGGAGCATCAATTGAAGCCCTGTTGCCTCTTCTTGGTTTCGGATAAGTACCTAAATACGCCACGGGGTCTTCTCGCCATAAAGAAGCCCTGAACTTCCCACGGGGTTTCGGAAAGCTTCCGAAATCAAGCATACCTGTATTCAATCCTCTTGAAGGCCAGGCTCCTGATTCGCCAAGATAATCTGTACCGGTCCATATAAACTGTCCGAAAATATAATCATTATCCCTTACCGCTTTCCAGGCATCATAACCCTGACCATTCTCGCTACCGTAAATTATACGCTCAGGATACTTGGCATGATCCTCTGCATATCTGTTTTCTGTGTAATTATAGCCAACCACATCGACTGCTTGCGGATATTCCGTTTCATTAGACATCACGACACCTGCCAGGGCACCGGTAACCGGACGTGATTTGTCAACCGAACGTATCACACCGGCAATCCTTTTTGCAATCTCCCCTATTCTCATGGCATCCGGAGCATCAGGATTATAACCTCCGAACATGGGCTGGTTGATTGTGGAACCGTCAAGCACTGGATGTGAATAAGGATCATTTGGATAATCCACCTCATTGCCCACACTCCACATAAATACCGAGGGATGATTGCGGTCACGTCTCACGATATCGGCGATGTCTCTGTCTATCCACTCCTCGAAAAAGTCATAACTCCCCTCATATTTAGGTTCTCCTTTATTCCACCCCTCAACCCATTTTCGTTTCGGGAACTCCCATTCGTCACTTCCCTCATCCATCACAAGAAGTCCGAGTTCGTCACAAAGGTCATAGACTACGGGAGCTTGCGGATTATGGCTCATCCTTATTGCATTTGCCCCGATTCCTTTAAGATTGGTAAGTCTCCGACGCCAAACCTCAGGGGGAACAACCGAACCCAATGTGCCTGCGTCATGATGAAGACAAACTCCCTTCACTTTCATATTTTTTCCGTTGAGAGCGAACCCTTTGTCAGGATCGAAATCCAAAGTTCGTAATCCAACTCTTGTTGTGGCGGTATCAACAGTCTTTCCATTATTCAACAGTTTGGCATTAAGAGTGTAGAGGTAGGGAGAATCGAGATTCCATCTATGAGGATTCTGCACAGTCAGATTGATTTTTGTAACCTCCCCACTCTTCATCTTGGCTATGCCGGAGGCTACCCTTTTTCCGGAAGCATCCAGCAACTCCACCTCACCTTTCAGATTCGCATTTTTATCACCGGCTTCATCAATAGCTGATAACTCTACAGTTATGTTTCCTTTTTTATCAGTCAAAGAGGTTGCTTCCCATCCAAGTCCCCAAGGAGTGAAATGAGCTTTCTCGGCTCCAACCAAATATACATCTCTGTAAATACCGGAACCTGTGTACCAACGAGAATCCGCCTCTCGGCTATGGTCAACTCTCACAGCCAAAACATTTTCCCCCTCTTTCAAATAAGGAGTGATGTCATAATAGAAGGAAACATATCCATTGGGTCGCTTACCAAGCAAATGTCCGTTAAGATATACTTCACTACGGTTGTAAATACCCTCGAAGTAAAGATAATGCACCGGCAGACTGTCATTTACTGAAAAATGTTTGCGATACCAAGCCACTCCGCCGGGAAGATAGCCGGTACAGCTATTCAATGTAGGTGAAAGACGACCCTCTATCGACCAATCATGTGGAACGTCCAACTTTCTCCACACACTGTCATTATATTCCGGATTGCTCATGGCCGGGTCATCAGATTTCAAGAACAACCAACCCTCGTTAAATGATTCCGGTTGACCAAATGACAATTGAGCACATACATCTACTGTACCCAGACACCCGGATCCCGTCATAAGAATAACGGCAGCTGATAAAATAGTATTGGAAAATTTCATAATGGTTAGTTTCTGGTTAACATTGCAAAATTAATGAATAGTTTCCAATTCTTTGTCATCTCATTGCCGTTAACACCGTATCACTAACCTCAAGACATCATTTATATCGATTATCCCGTTCCCGTCCATATCGGCATTATCAATAATGAAGGGTTGAGGATTTCTTCCAAAGATATAGTCTATGACTGCTTTCACATCATCATTAGTGCATTTCCCGTCACCGTTAACATCACCGAGAACTATTCTCCCTCCTCTCGTAATTGAAGTGGAACTATTGTCTTCTTGAGGTGAAATCACGACACCGGATTTAAAATTGACAGAATCAGAACCGGATATTATCTTATCAGCATTGACCATCTGCCAATCTGTGCTTTGGGCCAGTATTTGACTGTTATCGGGACCGAATAAGCCCGATAACAGACAAATAATTATAAGTAAGCGTCTAATCATGATAAGTTTCTTTTCCGTCATTGGTTAAACATATAAGCTTTTAGCCGGAGGGGTTTAGGGAACCCAGATTTTATATGATTTACCCTTTACAATGACGATATAGATACCACCTTGGACCTCTGTCACCCTTGTCCCTGCCGATTGATATGAAGCTATTTTGTTTCCTGCCAAGTTGAAAATATTCACATTATTTCCTACGTCAGTTTTAACTATGATACTCTTACCATTTACACTAATCAGTGTATCATCCACCGTTAAATCCTCCAAAGCACTAAGAACACTGATTTCAGCTTTTACATCACTCACTGCCATACCACTGCCATCCTCCATAGAGGCTATCGCATTCTTCATGACAATCTCACCTCCGGTAAATCCGTCATCCATTTTTCTTACATGAATGTTGAGCAGATTATTTCCGGTGGAAAGAGGCTGAAGTGAGGAAGAGAACAGGATCATTCTTATGGCTCCGTTTTCCAATTTTATGAATTGTACCGTATGGGTTTTATTAAGACTGTTATCGAGAATAATATCCTCAACTTCTAATTCCGTCGGCAATACAAAGTCAGCTTGAAGCGCTGTATACATATCCTCCGTCTCAAGACTAACGGGAATAACAGCCACATCATTATGATCAATTTCTGTTACCCCAAGTTTTACCGCCTCGTTAGGAGTGCGTGTATTCATTAAAGCTTGAGCACGCTGTATACTTCCTTCCGATGCCTTCAAAGCCAAATCAATAGTCATC
>CAZPHL010000051.1:9587-17641 GCA_964586465.1 uncultured Sangeribacter sp. | reverse complement strand
TCTTGTGCTTTCAAATTTCCTACGGCAAATAAAGCGCAAACTACTATCAGGATTCTCGCTATCCTGCTACTGAGCCTTTCTAATTCTTTTTCCATGATGAGTTAGTTATTAGTAATAGATTCAAGGCCTCACATATTGCGAATCGCGTCGTACGGAAAAAAACGCCCCCACGGTAGAGAAAAGAATCTAATGGTAGAAACGGAATATCTCCATTAAATTAAATTTCAATATATGTGATATGTCTAATGCACAAATGTAACAAGAAATCCCCACTCTACCAAATAATTATGTGGAATAAATTGAAAAAATATGAAAATTTCCAATTTATTCTAACTTTACCCCTCAAATATTACCATTTTTGTGGATTCAGCAATTTTTACTCATCATTATTTTGAATATTACTCCCCATTATCTTACCGACATCAACGATAATTAAGAATATCGGAAATGGGGAGCATATTTGAAAAGTATATGAAAAAATTACTTCATTTCTTTAACCTATTTAAATTCAACTCATTTAAATTCATTTTGGCATACGGAAATGAAAAATTTGAACTCTCTTCATTATTTTGTTGTTATAGTATCGAAAAACAGAGTAAACAAACTGTAGATCCAATTATCAATAATTTATCCAATCCGTTTACTCTTTATGTCGTTCACATAAAAACGCCAAAACAAACTTTTCAACGCATTCATATCAACGCTATCTGGCACAGGAATCTGTTTTTCTGTGCCAATCTTTTTATTACTTTCGGGTCGCTCTCGATCATGGCAAGACAATCCGGGCACCAATGTCCCCCTTTCAATACTGTTCTTGGAGTCAGTTTAAACCGATGTCCCTCGCTACATTCCCACTCCATTGCTTCATCCGGATCACCTACCGGTTCCGAATCATCCTTATAGCTTATTAATCTACCACCCCTGAACATAGCTGCCTTGCGCAAATCACCTAAAGTCAGTTCTTCAAGGGTTTTGGTTTCGTCATAACCATGGTCAAGCTTATGGCCATGCTCTTTCAAAGGAGGAATAAGCAAGTCTTCCCAATCCCCTATAGCCTGATATGCCTCCGGACTTCCATAAGCCGCCTCAATGCGGGGCATATTTCCTTCCTTTATCCATCGCTGTGTACCAAGTTTCTCTTTATTGGCAACTTTTTCCATAACCTTTTTTATGATACTTGCAGGAGCTAAAGGCGCCAGACGGAAGTAAAAAGGGAGTTCTTTCTTTAACCGATCCATATACGTCTCAAATCTTTCTCCGCTTCTATAATGCAGATATTCGTCAAGAAGGTCTGAATCCTCAAAGAATATTCCATGGAAATTTTGTGTGGTAAACCATTTTAACTCAAACACCTTTTCCGGAGGCGGACAGCCAACGGCCCCGAGTGTGGCACTGACAAATTCGTAGTTACTCAATCTATAACTGTCGCCGCCACCGACATTGTAGTAATTTTTCCAAAACCCGGGGTCAAGTTCTTCACTGCACAAAGCAGCCAACAGTTGTCCGGAATCCTCATCGGTAATCCATTCCAGACCCATAGCCATAGGCACATGGAAGGCTACAGGATCATCTGCCTTGCCTAACAGACCACGATGCACTATAGCGGTCTGACGTAACGATACCCATTCGTTTAACCCTGATTCTGAAAGTATCATCTCCGCCACACATTTCGATAAAGAATACTTATCAAAAGTTGCACAACAAATCGGATCGCCGCTACGTCCCCAATTGATAGGATAAGGACGATTGCCATATTGCGCCACACTGCCTATATAAACAACCTTCACATTCTCTCCTCGCGCCTCTTTTCTACGGGCTGCTTCCACCACGAGGGACATAGATTTGGTATTAACCTCGTAAGTTTTTTCAGGATATTTGTCGGCTAAAGGACTCACCATTCCGCCCACATGCAGAATAATATCCGCATCATCCACTCCCTTCTCTATACTGTCGCTATCAAGCAAATCACCCCATATCACATCCACTCCTCTATCGATATATTGCTGTAGCTTGCGTTTATTTTTTTTATTTGGTCGTGCAAGCACTGTAAGTTGAATTTCCTCTCCTTTATCGCGAAGGTCAAGTATGTTCCTCATACCTTTCATTCCCATCACACCGGTTGCTCCGGTAAGAAATACTTTTTTCATCCTCAGTTGTTATTCTTATAACACAATAGTCATTCTAACGAGATTTTTGATTATTTCTTTACTTTTAATTTTTAATAATCATTATCATCGTTTTTACTGACTATATTTTAGACTAAATCAGAATGCAAAGTTATTAATTTTTTTAATAAGCTTTTTATTAACCTGATTCCTTTTTATTATCAGATTATTCTAATGTTTATGGACTCTCAAAACTATAAGGACGATAACAACAGTGATGACTGCATACTCAATAAAGACGCTATAAACAATAGGGATACCATTGAGGTAAAGATAGGCCGTAAAGTAACTTGGATCGGTTTCTGGACAAATGCCGGATTGTCAGTTCTTAAAATACTTGCCGGTGTGTTCGGCCGCTCTTCTGCCATGATTGCAGACGGTGTGCATTCGGCATCCGACCTACTTACAGATGTTGCTGTTCTGATTGTCATCGGGGCTTCAAGAAAGAAAGCTGATTTATCTCATGCCTACGGTCATGGTAAAATAGAAACTTTTGTCACTTTTATCATAGCTTTACTTCTTGCCGGTGTCGGTGTGGGTATTTTTATTGACGGTGCAAAACGTGCTATCGATTCCTTACATGGAGGTACTATTCCTCAACCGGGATGGATTGCTTTGGCTATGGCTATTGTCTCCATCTTAGTTAAGGAATGGCTTTTCCATTACACACGACGCACGGCCCGTAAGATTCACTCCTCTGCCATGGAAGCGAATGCGTGGCACCATCGCTCCGACGCTTTCTCATCACTTGCTACGCTCTTCGGTATCACCGGAGCAATGTTCCTCGGCCCTGACTGGAGAATACTTGATCCGCTCGCGGCTGTTCTGGTGAGTATCTTAATTATTATCATGTCTTATAAAATGGCTCGTCAGGCTATCGGTGAACTGCTCGAAGCCTCCCTGCCGGAGGAAACAGTTAAAAAAATGGAAGAAATTATTTCTGAAACTCCCGGAGTAAAGGCTTTCCATCATCTCCGTACTCGGCAAAATGGCAATACCAAAATCGTAGACCTCCACATAAAACTTGATCCTCATATTTCTCTTGTACAGGCTCACGACATCGCCACTAACGTTGAAAAAGGTCTGAGGAAAGAGTTCAATCCCATTGTTGTCAACGTCCACATGGAACCGTGGTATCACGAGACGTCAACCGTACAATAATTCATAATAATAACTTCGGCCGCCAGATGAATACTTGGCGGCCGAAGTTATTATTAGTTTCCTTTGAGTTTTATTGAGGCTGATTTAAGTTTCGGTGAAGTAGCTTTGAGAATCGCACTCCCCTTCTTATCTGTTGCCTTAACTATTGCCATGGCTCTTCCTTTCCAAGTCTTTGCGTCAGGTGTGGAATAATTCGCTTCATCCTTAAGGTCAGCACTACCCGCTGCCTTTATAATGGCATTACCTACTGTTGTGAAATTTACCGGGACAGACGCATCAGGAACGACATTACCGTTAGCATCCACTACTTCCACTACAACATAAACCAGATCCTGACCGTCAGAAGTGAAAGTAGTCTTGTCAGGTGTCAGCCTTAAGGCAGCCGGTTCTCCTGCTGTAACCAAGGTCATACTCTCCTCCTCTTTTCCCTCATCATTTACACCGACCGCTTTCAAAGTGCCGGGAGTGTAAGGCAAGTTAAACACTGCAAGATAGTCCACGGCTTCTCCGGCGTCTTTTTCATCAATCAGTTGATCGTTTAGATATAACCTGACTTTCGGATAGCGACTCATCACCTCCACATCTATCGGTTTACCTTCATGACCCGACCAATTCCATGACTCCCATGTTGGCCACACGCTCCACATCGTATGTTTGAGCTCCCCGTAATAACCGTCCGGCTCTCTTACTGCCATATAAAGTTTCTTATCTTCATTATATAGCATATCACGGTAATGTGAGATCGGCTTTCTCCAACCCGTCAAGTCAATGTCGCCGCAATAAGCCCCATGCCACGGCCATTGCTTATTCTGCCAGTGTTCTCCTTCGGTCTCTCCCTGATAATAGTAACGTCCGATGCCGGATTCACCTAAATAATCAAGACCTGTCCATACAAAATCACCGATAATATAAGGATATTCCTTTACCTTGTGCCAATTGGAAGCTGCATCACGTGGATATGATTCCGTTTGCCACATTACCCGTTGAGGACACCTCTCATGGTCACTCGCATGTTTGAAAATCATGTAATTGTAACCGACTATATCAAGTGCCTCGGCATGTGGATCATAAATCTCCCAATCTTTATCCCATGCACATAATGCCTCTGTTACAGGACGTGTGGGATCGAGTTTCCTACACTCATTTGCGAGTTTACGGGCTGTGCTTACCACCTCTATCTGCTTTCGTTCTATCACCTCATTGCCTATGCTCCATGCAATAATTGAAGGATGATTTCTGTCGCGCTTTACAAGATCCCCCATATCTGTAGTGCCCCATTCGTCAATCCACAGATGATAGTCGTTAGGAGTTTTCTCTGCACGCCAACCGTCAAAAGCCTCATCAATTACGAGCAACCCCTGACGGTCACATTCATCAAGAAAAGCCGGTGACGGCGGATTATGACTCGTTCGCACGGCATTGAATCCACCCTCTTTTAAAAGTTTCACTTTACGAGCCTCGGCAGCATCGTATGAGGCCGCTCCAAGTAAACCGTTGTCATGATGCACGCAAGCACCATTAAGCAACATCGGCTCTCCATTAAGTTTAAAGCCCTCTTCAGCCGAATATGATATGGTACGTATACCGAAGTTCTCATCTATGTTATCTATGACTTTCCCTCCCTCAGTCAGTTCCACACTCATTTTGTAAAGTGTCGGAGACGCGGGACTCCAAAGTTTAGGAGATGACACTTTCAGTTTACCTTCCACGCGGGTGTCAATTACCGGAAGAGTGGTTGTAGCGACAACAACTCCGGCAGAATCGGTAACATTTATTTTTGCCTCTACAGACTTCCCCTGAGGCAATCCGTCCACATCAAAAGTTACATCAACTATGGCTTCTGATGTATTGACCGTCGGTGTGGTTATATAGAGCGACCAGGGTGCAACAGCTATTTCTCCGGTACGTATAAGTTTGACATGACGATAGATACCCGAACCGGTAAACCAACGTCCATTTGGCTGGTTTGAATTGTCTACCGACACCTCTATCTCATTCTTTCCAACATGAAGATATGGTGTTATGTCATAGATTACGGATGAATAACCGTATGGGCGGAAGCCTACTGTCTGACCGTTTACTTTCAGTGTCCAGCGTTCATATACTCCCTCAAACAGAAGGTCATATTTTGCTCCCTCCAGCTCTTTTGCCGTCAGATTTAAATCTTTGGTATATGTACCCTTACCTGTATACACATACCCACCTTCAGTACCGGAGAGAGTATTCCAGTTAAATGGAAATTCCACACTCCAATCATGTGGAAGATCAACTGTCTTATTAACCGGTTGTAATTGTGAAGTCGAGTCGGGCACGAGTGAGAAATGCCAGTTATCATCAAGGAGTCTGCTCTCTCTTGCCGTAAGTGGCAAAGCAGATGCAATTATCGAAGCTGCAATTAAAAATCTGGGGTTAATCATGATGTCATAATTTCTGGTTTATATACCTTACAAAGGTAATACTTTTTTTCATTAAATACCAATTTCTCTTTTATTATCCGCTAAGCTACAGGTATTCTGATATTCACCCTTTAGTGCCCTGAGAAATTAACAACAAGCACTATTGGTTGACAATCAGTTTTCTGACTGTGGCAAATCTGACCTACATCTTCTTATCGAACAGCTTGTTTTTAATAGATCTTGATAAGACGTAATATGAGCTTGATTTTCATTTATCGGATATTTTATCTAACTTTGAAGTGGTAAAGCAATTTTTATTAAAGTAGGCACACCATACTTATTTCATAGAAAGACACTTATTTCATAGAAAGACTGATGAAATCTATCGAAACAGGAAAATATTCCGGTATATCAAGTAAATCCAAAGCTCTCTTCATTATCCTCGCACTCTTTACTGTCACTATGTGGGGTCTGACTTTCGTTTCCACAAAATCACTAATAAACGCCGGATTAAGTCCATTCGGCATTTTTATGAGCCGCTTTGCGATTGCCTATTTCTGCATACTTCTTATCTCTCATAAGCAGCTCAGAGCAAAAACATATCGTGATGAACTCTTCTTCGCATCAATGGGACTCAGCGGCGGCTCGCTGTATTTTATGACTGAGAATACGGCATTAGGTATCACTTTTGCCTCAAATGTGGCCATGCTTATCTCCACCACCCCTCTTCTCACCCTCTTCGCAGGTCATTTTATGATAAAAACCAAAATTACGGCAAGAGCGGTGATAGGCGGAATTATAGCATTGATAGGTGTGGCTGTGGTAATATATAACGGCACTGTCAACTTTGGTATCAGTCCGTTAGGCGATATACTCACGATATTGGCAGCGATATGCTGGGCCGTCTATTGTGTCCAGATCAAACAGATTGACAACCGTTATTCCAACCTTTTCATAACCCGTAAAGTGTTCTTCTACGGCCTTCTTACAGGTTTGTTTTTCCTCCCTTTCGTTGAACCGGATTTTGGCACACAAATCACATCCATCACTCTTATCAAATTAAAATGGCATTCCCTGATTACTGCACTCACATCGCCTGTCGTAGTTGGTAATCTCTTATTCTTAGGAGTAGTCGCCTCTTTCCTGTGCTATTTTCTATGGAATATCACGGTCAAGGCTATAGGACCTGCAAAAGCTGCCAATTTCATTTATTTCAACCCCTTGGTAGCAATAATCGCATCTTCTGTCATCTTACATGAACCATTGTCGATGGCCACTCTGATCGGGGCAGCAACCATAATTACCGGAGTATATCTCTCAACTCGCTAAGGCCACTGAAACTATGATATGCTTGCAGAAGGCTTGCTTAAGCGCTTCCTCAACATTCTTGGTGATTTCTGCTCCCTGTGGCACGGATAACGCGGGTGACACTTTGATTCCTAAATCAAACACAAGATGATGCCCCACCCTTCGCGTGCGTATATAAGTCACATCCTCCACACCTTTTACACTCTTTACTGTAGCAAGGGCTTTATCTACCTCTTCTTTGGGTAATGCTCGCTCCATCAATTCCCCGAATGCGGGACGGAAGAGACGGATAGCCGGTACAAGGATAAATATAGATAACACAAGGGATGCTATAGGATCAAGGATTCTGAACGACGGACCGAAGAAATGAGAGAATGTCACGCCTATGAGTGTGGCAATTGAAGCGAAAGCATCGCTTCTGTGATGCCATGCATTGGCTACAAGAGCCTGGCAATTCTCTTTTTTGCCGGAGTAGGAATAGAACCTGAATAAACCCTCTTTACAAGCCATTGCCACAAGCACCACAATGACAGTCCATATATCCGGTTGATCAAGCTCCTCACCGTTGAAATAAGCCGCTATTGTCTCTACCGCTTCAAATGCAATGGTGCAACCCACTACTATCAGGAAAGCGGAAATAAGAAATGAGGAGAAAGTCTCAAACTTTCCATAACCGAATGAATACTTGCTATCGGCACCCTTATAGCTTATTCCTACAAATACGAGCATTATTATGTCGGCTGCCAGATCGTTGAGGGAATGGAATCCGTCTGCTACAAGCGCATCGCTATGACCGAAATAACCTGCGCTCAACTTGAGGCACATCAGCAATGCATTAACCACGCAGCCTATTTTTACAACCCTTCTTATGGCACGTGCTGAGTTTTCACCCTCGTCCGGAAGTATGTCAGAGAGTGATCTTTCTTCTTTATTGTGTTTCATCAGTAGAATTTAATCTAATATTAACGGAAGTGAGAGTATGCCATTTAATTATGACATACCCCCACTTCTTATAACAAATAAA
>CAZPHL010000051.1:0-9487 GCA_964586465.1 uncultured Sangeribacter sp. | reverse complement strand
TCTGATGTGAGGTATCTTTCACGCGAACCTTTTGCTTGATAATAAGCCAATTGTATCTCTTTCTGCAAATCCGTCCGACGCTGTTCAAGAGCAAGTTCTGCATCAAGTTTCTGAAGCCTTGACCTTCTGATTGAATTTCGTGTTGAAAAGGCGTCAAAAATTGGAATCCGCAATGAAAATCCTAAATAGGTCGAGAAGTTGTGGCGCATCTGGTTACCGAAATTCTCACTCTTTATCCCACTTACCGTATAATAGCTCGACCCGATGCCACCGTTAAAACTTAGCGTGGGAATATATCCGGCCTTTGACAATGAGATATTCTCATCTGCCACTTTTACCGCCTGACGGGCGCCAAGAATCGAATTATTAATATCCTGTGCTTGTGAGAAAACTTCCTCGGCCGAGGGCAAAACAGGATCCTGTTCATCAAGTGAAGCTACGTCAAAACCTTCTGATGAAGGAAGCTGTAAGAGATTTGTAAGGTTCACGATAGCTGTCTGCAAATCATTGCCGGCACTTACAACCTGAAGTCTGTCTTGCGCAGCCACTGCTTCAAGATCATACAGAGTGGCTTCAGCAACCTTTCCAGCTTCTATCAAGGCTTTCTGTCTTTCAACTTGATAAGCCGACAATTCAGCCTGTGATTCCGAGCTTCTCACAACCTCTTTGCAATATAAAACCTGAAGATATTGTGACATGACATTAAGAATAACATTATCCTTCGCGCTCCCGGTTTCCCAAAGATATTGCTGAAGCGACATTTGAGCGATCTTTACCCTCTTATATTCTTTCGTTCCCTGAAACAGAGGAAGACTAAAGCCAACGTTCCATGATGTGCTCGATGTGTTACGGTTAGCGTAGGTGTTCTCTGCGGTGAGACCTCGGCCAAAGTTGAACGATTGTGAGGCCGAAGCATCAAGCTGAGGTAAAAATCCGTCTTTTGCTTCTGTAACAGCCAATTCTCCGTTCTTAACTCTCAGGTCGCTTTGCCGGACGCTGATATTATGACTGACGGCATAGTCTACGCATCGCTCAAGGCTCCACGTCTCTGCTAATAACAGGCCGGGCATGATTAATAAAGCACCGACAACACTGATTTTAAGCGTTCTTTTCATAGTTGTCATAGATTATTTTATCTCACTTTCACGAAGACGTGTCTCTTTTGTCAGGAAGGAATCTTTCAACTCTACTCTAAGTCCGTCGGAAAGCCCTGTCTTGATTTCTTTTTTCTCAAATTTCTGAGTCGGTACCGAATCAGTCAATACATATACGTATGCTTTACCTTCGTCATACTCCACCACTCCTTCAGAGATAGTCAGGACATTCTCGGCCTTCTCAAGTATTATATTGGCATTGGCACTGTAACCGGCACGAAGATGATTTGCTTCATCCGCAGAAAGGGCAGCCTTGACCTCGAATGTATTAGTACCGTTGTCGTCAGTAGCCATAGGAGCAATCTTTTCTATAACAGCCGGATAATCCGAATCGGCTATCGCTCCCACGGTGATTCTTACCTGCTGACCTTCATGGAGAAGGTCTACATCAGTCTCATCAACTTTACCCTTGAAGATAAGGTCTGTCATATCCGCTACTTTGGCTATTGTAGTACCATCATTAAATGTATTAGCTTGAATAACGGAGGAACCGACTTTAACCGGCACTTCAAGTACAACACCGGTAACTGTGGAACGCACTAAGGTATTTGAGCCCTGCGCATTGGCTGCTGAGTAACCGTCACGCACGATGGTCAGCTGGTCATTGGCCTGTTCAAACTCTCTCTTGGCACGCTCGTAGGCTGCTTCGTCAGTTTCGTATTTCTCCTTGCTCTCGTATTTCTTCTCGTATAGTTGTTTGGTACGCTCAAAGTTCAATTTGGCCTCATTTAAGGAAATTTTGGCCACCTCAACCCTGTTTTCCGCTTGAGAAAGCTGGGCCTCCTCCGGAATCACTTTTATTTTGGCAATTATATCTCCGTTGTTAACATGGTCTCCGGCTTCTACAAGTATCTCGCTGATAATACCTGAAATCTGAGGCTTGATATCAATCTCATCTCGCGGTTCAATCTTGCCTGTCAGTACTGTCGTACGTTCAATCGTACCGGTTTCGGGAGATGTTATGCTGTAGACCGTCTCTTTATTTACTGAGTTCATGTAGAGGAATATGAACGTTCCGATGAAAACGGCGCATGCAATTACAATCAGAAAAATCTTAAAAAACTTTTTCATAATGTTTTATCCTGTTGGGTTTTATATTGTCTGTTATTTTGAGTTAAGTGCTTCGATCGGTTTGATACGCATGGCTTTAATCGAAGGAATGATGCCTGCGAAAGTGCCTAAGAGTACAAATATGCCCAATATAGCCATGGCCCCGCTGAAACTCATCTGGAAATGAGCTACCGACACTGCATCCTCGGGATTTGTCATCACCTGCATCACTGCCAATATTATGGTAGCGAAAGTCACTCCCGCGAGACCGAAGATTAATGTCAATGCTATGCCTTCACTGAGAACCTGAATAATTATATCCATCGGTTTGGCCCCGATAGCTCTACGTATACCGATTTCCTGGGTTCGTTCCTTTACTATCACCCACATTATATTGCCGATACCGATGACTCCGGCAATCAGGGTTGACAGTCCGATAAACCATGCCAAAATATCTATTCCCATAAAAACCTTGTCCACACTCTCAAATGCCTCGGCAATATTGATAGTCCAGACAGCACCTTTATCTGAGGGATCAATGTCATGGCGCCGAAAAAGTTGTGTCTGTATCTTCGGTAGAAGTTGCGATAAATTGGCCTGTGGTTTTCCGGTTATCATAAGGAAATCTATCTTGTCTCCATATCCGAATGTCCTGCGGAATGTGGAAGCGGGAATATACACACCCTCGTCAACACTCCCGTTAAGACTTATCTCTGACATATCTCCCGCTACCCCTATCACTGCGTATGGAGCGCCTGCCACCTCGACCATCTCCCCTAACGGACTTGAACCGTCGGGAAATAATTGTGTGGCTACTTTTTTCCCGATTACCGCAACTTTCCGCTCATTTTGAATATCAGCTTCATTTATGAAACGGCCTTCGTAAAGTTTAGGCCGTAAGATCTTAGTATAATCGGCAACCACTCCTGCCAATTGTCCCGAATAGGAATACTTGCCTTTGCGGAAACTCTGACTTCCCTTCTGCGATGTTGGTACCACAGCCTCAAGCTCGGGGAAAGCCGTCCTTATAGCATCTGCATCACTTAGCGTCATCTGCCACCCGCGACCTTTTTGATATCCCTTATATGGCATGGTCGTCTCACCGGGAATAATACCCGCTGTGTTGGTAGCGAAGCCGGCGAAATTACGTCGCAGCATGTCCCCTCCACCTCTGGCTCCTCCTGTGAGTAGCGCAAGCATCGCCACTCCCCAGAATATTCCGAAACCTGTCAGAAATGTACGCGTTTTGTTGCGCATCAATGTGGCTCCGATCTCTTTCCAGTTCTCTATATCGAATATCGTCAGTTTCATCTTTCACATTTTTTCGGTTATCAGTCTAAATGACTCTGTCTTTATTCTTTGATCATTCATCCCTTAACGCTTCAACAGGTTTCACCTTAAGGGCCTTGAGAGCCGGGAACAATCCTGCGAGAACACCGGCCAAAACCAAAACGGCCGTCACCTCCAGTGCTATAGACAGACTTACAGTAGGATTCTCCAGTGGTCCCTCATCTCCAAGGGCTATAACCTGTGTCACAGCCGTCCCTAACACTATTCCCAGATATCCGAAAATCAAGGTTATGGCTACTGCCTCGGCCAATATCTGGGTGAGAATTTTATGTGGTTTGGCTCCAATGGCTCGACGGATACCAATCTCATGTGTACGTTCCCTTACACTTACAAAGGTGATGTTGCTGATACCCACGATACCTGTAAGAAGAGTAAGCACGCCAAGCACCCACACGCTTATATCAAGAATTGCCATACCCTTTTTCGCGGTCAAGGCATTGGTAAAATAATTAGAAATCCAGACAGCACTTTCATCTTCCGGGTCAAAACGATGTGTCTTGGCGAGCGTATTTTTAACCAACTTCTCAGCCTCCAGACCATCTTCCTCTGTTTCAACATTCTTAAGGTTGATATTTAGTTGACCCAGATCGCTTCTGTCGGATGCCATAAGGCGAGCTGTGCTGAAAGGTATGTAGACCTCACGCATCGAACGGCTTTCGTATATACCTATTACTTTAAATGCCAATCCTTTGATAATGACAATCCGGCCCAAGACATCTTTATCTTCCGAGGGAAATAATTGTTCTACATAATATTGTGGCAGCACTACCACTTTACGTGTCTTGTCTACATCCTCTTTATTGATAAATCGCCCTTCCTTTAATTCGAAGTTTGACAATTCTTTTACTAACGAGGGAAATACTCCTGAATAAGATTCGTTAATCTTCGCTTTAGGTGTCGACATCGTACCCCCGCCGTAGATACGGGAAGTCACGTCGCCTACATATTTTGACGCACCTTCCGGTACATCCTTGAGATCCCTTTCTTCAAGTCGTATCCTCCTGCCCTCGGGATTTCCTTCCCAGGGCACCGAGGTTCGGCCACCAAATACTCTCAGACGTGTGTCATTACCATTCATCATGTTGGAGTTGAATGAATTGGTCACACCTCTCGCCACTCCCAAAAGCACTATCAACATGAAGACACCCCACGTCACGGCAACCCCTGTAAGAATCGTACGCAATTTATTATTGCGTAGAGTCTGCATTATCTCATGAAAAAGGTCAATCATATATCCTTAATACTATGGGATTATTACTTGTGGAATTTCTACACCGGGGTTGTCGGGTGCAATCACACCGTCGGAAATGCGTATCAAACGGTTGGTCTGTGCAGCTACCCCCGGATCGTGTGTCACTATCACTATTGTTTTTCCCTCTTCTTCATTAAGCTGTCGGAAAATCTTCATCACATCTTTTGATGTTTGACTGTCAAGTGCCCCCGTAGGTTCGTCGGCAAGTATCAAAGCAGGATTGGTGATCATGGCCCGGGCGATAGCCACACGCTGTTTCTGACCGCCCGACAATTCTCCGGGCAAATGGTGGGCGCGATCAGCCAGGCCCATACGCTCGAGCTGTTCCATAGCCATCATATTTCTTTTCTTGCGCGACACTCCTTGATAAAAAAGCGGCAGAGCCACATTTTCTACGGCATTCTTATAATTAATCAGATTGAAAGACTGAAATACAAAACCAATCAACTTGTTCCTATACTCAGCTGCTTTGTTCTCACTTAAATTCTTTATGAGCGTTCCATCAAGGAAATACTCTCCCGAATCATAATTATCCAGAATACCGAGAATATTCAATAATGTTGACTTTCCTGAACCGGAAGCTCCCATTATCGAGACGAGCTCACCCTTTTCCACTGTCATGTTTATGCCTCGCAATACATGAAGCGGTACAGCCCCCTCGTATGTCTTGTTGACATCATTAAGTCGTATAATTTCATTCATGACTCCTAATCTTTGATCTCAATTGTCATAGTTGGAATTTCCACCTTAATATTATTTCCTCTCTCTCAACTAATCTAACGATAATTCTACTCTATTATTTATAAGGTAGTAACTTCATCAGCTGATTTCAGTCTTTTCCAAGGTCGATTATTTTGAATCGTATTGTATTTGGATGACTAATATGCATGAGGAACAAGGAACATTACATTATTAGTGTATTAGTTTATTAATACACTGCAAAGGTAATACAAAATTTTATTATCCTCCAAATTTTTAATTAACTTTTTATTAATATTTTTTACAAACCGTATAATGCTTCATCTACCATTAAACCCTCCAATCTTTTTCAATAAATCAGATTGGAGGATTTCTTATGGCGATTGAAACGCTATTCTTGCAATTAGCGATTTATGAAATAGTTTTTCCAAATGGAAAGAGAGCAAGCATCATGAGCTTGAAATGTTGCATACCGAAAGGTATACCTACAATAGTCACACAGAACAGCAAACCCCATGCGAGATGAGTGAGAGCAATTACGAATCCACCTAAAAACCACCAGATAATATTCATGATTCCGGCAAGGCAACCTGAGGGCCAACCATTGTTGGAAATGTCTGTCCCAAAAGGCCACAAGGCTACTTGAGCCAATTTCAAGGTTTGCAATCCGAAGGGTATGCCTATAACCGTCAGCATCATTGCCACGCTCGATAGCACATATTCAACGGCAATCATGAAGCCACCGAATACAATCCAGATAATATTTAACAATAGATTCATATCTTATATCTTTATTTTGAGTTATGATTTGGTTATCCTTATTAACAAATCAGCTTTTATTTATGTTCCTTGAAAGCTCTGATGCGTGTCTGAATGTTATTGCCTAAACATTCGCTGTAGAGCCATGGTTCTGCCCCATGATAATCTCCGACATTAAGTATATCGAGGATATTGGGTAGCGAACTTCCGTCATAGCCCTCCACCACAAGCACTTTATAAGGTTCCGACAAAGTTACGGTGATTGTGTCGTCAAGTGTAGCGGGCAAGGCATCAGTACGCCAATTGACGGGATTTATACACATTACAGTCGGTGAGGCCACTATCGGTTTTATATATCTTTCGTCAGAAACGGAATTATAACATATTACGACTCCCGTATCATCAGCACCCCGGGCCGGTTTTATCCATGGGGCACAGTCAATATCCTCCGGGGTAACTTTATAGCCCATCACGTATGCAGCCACCAATTGTTCTCTTACATCTTCCGGCAAGATTTTCATTAATTCTACCACGGATTTGCCCCCCTGACTGAACCCCGCCAACACTATGGGACGCTCTGAATCTCTTACAGCAAGAAAATGCTCGAAAGCATTTCTTACATCTATAAATGCCACATCCTTATAGCGACGATTAATAGTATCCTCATTGAGTGTGGCCCATGAATCAAGTGTGATATGACGATAGAATGGGGAATAAAATCTGTTGCCGGGTAACATATATTCAGCCACACCGTCAATCTCTATCTTCATATCAGCTCTATGCTGCGCCAGGGATGGATCGGCATAATGAGAGACTCTACCGTCAGGAGCCATGTAATCATATTCCCACGTGGAAGGGATGTAAAAGATATCCGCACCGTTTCCTTTAGTGTCATCTTCATACTTTACCCACATCGTCTGATCACTATAGTCAGGGGTCGGCGGGACATATTCAACCACCTGTTGTGGAGTGTCTGTGGAGCAGCTCCACAATACAAGTGATAATAATAGCATACTGACTGTTCTCACAATTAAATATTCTTTTAAATCTTGTTCAATTATTTTCAACTTATCCCTTGATTAGGGTATTTACTATAAAAAATAACTTTCTGTATCAAGTAAACGTTTGAGCGTATAAAATTATATAATCTATACTAAAAGCACAAACGTAGCTATTATTTTTTACATTTATTATCTCTTTTAAACCCGTTTACTTCATTTGTCATCTTCTCGTTCCTACAGTTCACTTTATAAAAATAATCTCTTACTTTGGGGATTTTAAGAATTTTTGTAATTTTGCATCCATATTAATCAAAACTTAGTTTCTATGGGAGGTTTTTTCGGAGCAGCATCAAAAGATGCCTGCCGGAATGAACTATTTTATGGGGTTGATTACAACTCGCACCTTGGAACGCGCAGAGCTGGTATGGCTACCTACGACGCAGTAGACCATTGTTTCTGCCGCAGCATCCACAGCATCGAAAACACTTATTTCCGCACTAAATTTGAGGATGAACTATCGAAGTTCAAGGGTAATCTCGGCATCGGTGTAATAAGCGACAGTGATCCTCAACCGATTGTCTTCAATTCTCATCTGGGGAAATTCGCTATTGTGACGGTAGCTAAAATCTGCAATATCGATCAGCTCGAAAAGGAGCTTCTTGAAGATGGCGCCCATTTCGGAGAGCTTAGTTCCGGACGCACGAATCAGACTGAACTGATAGCCTTGTTGATCAACAAGGGTAAAAATTTCACAGAGGGTATAACGCACATGTTCGAACGTATCGACGGGTCATGCTCTCTTTTGATTCTTACCGAAAATTCTATTATTGCCGCACGCGATCAACTCGGACGCACTCCGATTATCTTGGGTAAAAAATCAGATGGCACAGGATTCGCGGCAGCCTCGGAGTCAACAGCATTCCATAATCTGGGTTATGAACATTATCGTGATCTCGGTCCGGGTGAAGTGGTGGAAATTACTACTGAAGACGTTAAAGTGCTTAAAGCCGCAGGCGATGAGATGCAGATCTGTTCTTTCCTTTGGGTATATTATGGGTTCCCAACCTCATCTTATGAAGGAACAAATGTGGAAGACATGCGCTTCAAATCAGGCTACGAGATGGGTAAGACTGATGAATATGAAGTGGATTGCGCCGCCGGTATTCCCGACTCAGGAGTTGGCATGGCTCTGGGCTATGCTGCAGGTAAAGGTGTCCCCTACCGTAGATGCATCTCTAAATACACTCCGACATGGCCACGCAGTTTCACACCATCTGAACAAAGCCGCCGAAATCTTGTGGCCAAAATGAAGCTCGTGCCAAATGGCGCTATGCTTTACGACCAGCGTGCTCTCCTTTGTGATGACTCAATCGTGCGTGGCACCCAGCTTACAGACAATGTTCAGGATCTCTACGATCTGGGTGCAAAAGAGGTGCATATCCGTATAGCTTGTCCCCCGCTGATATATAGTTGTCCCTTTATCGGTTTCACTTCTTCCAAAAGTGACATGGAGCTGATTACACGTCGCATTATCGGTGAACTCGAGGGTGATCCCAACAAGAATCTTGACAAATATGCCACGACAAATTCTCCGGAGTATGATACTCTTGTAGAGAAGATTCGCAGCCGATTCGGTCTGACCTCATTGAAATTCAATCCTATTGAAACGTTAGTGGAGTCCATAGGTTTGCCTAAAGAACGCCTCTGCACCCACTGCTTCGATGGCTCAAGCCGTTTTCATCCTTGCAAAAACTGTAAGAAAAACTCCGAAGAGTGAATCAATCTTATTTGTTAAACCAAACTTGTTAATTTGAATAATAAAATAAAAATAGATTCATTATGAGCTTTATCTGGTATATTCTTATTGGTATCGTATCCGGTGCAGTAGCCGGCAAACTGATGCGTGGCGGTGGTTTCGGCCTTATTGTAAATCTTGTAGTAGGCATTATCGGAGGCGTGCTGGGAGGTTGGCTCTTCGGAATCCTCGGTATTCACACCACGAGCATCATCGGAAGTCTCATCACCTCAGTTGTAGGTGCTATTTTTCTTCTCTGGCTTGTAGGCTTACTTAATAGAGGAAGTCACTGAGTAAACCTAATTAAGCTGCATTATAAGATGTTAATTTAACTTTCTACTGCTGTTGTGGCAAAAGTAAATAGTTCAGTTTCTTAAAGTATTTTTAATATATGAAGCGAGCCGACGGATGCATCCGTCGGCTCGCT
>CAZPHL010000050.1:0-18075 GCA_964586465.1 uncultured Sangeribacter sp. | reverse complement strand
CTCTGGAAACTCAACGCCACAGCCGGATTCTGATACATGATGGAATCAAAATCGTGGGTGGTGGAGATAAGTTTGTTATAAGTGAGCTTGAAGGGTGTGAACTGGTTGACACTGTGACGTGCGGCACGCCATTCGTAGGTGATACCGGTGTTGAACTCAGCCAACTTGAAGAAACGGGGACGGTTGAGCACACTCGCGCCGAGGTTGATGGTGGTCCAGTTCAGTTCGCGGCTCGTGCGCTTTATGAATCTCGGGGCGAGCATACGCGGAAAAGCGAGACTGGCGTTGATGCCGAACTCATAACTGTTGAATATACTTCCACGGTTCTTACCCGTCTGCCACTCATAGTCGGCGTTAAGCTGGAGACTCAGACGCTCGCCACCGCCGAACACATTGTTATGGGAAACCCCGAGTATGATACCCGGACCGAGATAACTGTTGGACTTCGACGTGAGGTTAGCCTCCACCGACGCCTCTATCGGCCGGTCGAACTGCACCATGTTGTAGACATCAAGCACGGCATGACCGGCGACAGTGTCAACCGGAACAGGCTGAATCTGTATATTATTGAAGATACCGAGCCGTGAGAAGCGCGTCTGAGTGCGGTTCATATCGCGCACGGAAAAAATCTTACCCGGTCGGAAAGTTATACATGATGGTATGAGGTTCTTGCGCAATCTTGCCGGACGCATCACTATCACCTCACCCTTACTTGTCTGCATCGTGTCAGGCACACCCGGAGAGTAAGGACTGTAACGGAGCACGGTGGTGACAATCTTACCCGTACGGTATTGCAGCTTCGCCATTTTGGGAACATTGTTGGCCAAAGTCATTTTCAAGGCGATAGAACCGGGAGTTATCAGAGAATCGGCCAAGAACTCTATATATTCGGGACGGAAATAATAATAGCCACGGTTGCGCAAGACATTGGCGATACGGATACGTTCCGAAGCGAGGGAATCGACACAGAACACCGCACCCTTCTGCATATAAGGACTGAGACGCGCCACAGAATCGACGAAATCGCACATCGGTTCGGGACGATGGAGATAGATGATCGAATCGATGCGGTAAGGATAACCCACATTGAGAGTATAGTCGATGGCCGCTTTCTTCTTATTGTGAGCCGAAGGAGCGATGGCATAGTCAACGGTAGAGCCGAAATAGCCGTTATTGCTGAGAATCTGCTCCATCAGCTTGACACGCATCTCGGGACGCACCTCATCGATAAGCACAGGCGACTTCACCAACTTATCATAGATCCATTTATTCACACCCGTGGCAGAATCGGGCCAGTTGTTGTAGGTCCACAATCCCACGGGAATCTTTATGAACGGGGCGAAGATATAGTTATTGGCATTACACGTGGCCGCCTCACGCAGATTCTCGATAAGCGGGAGTGGGACCACCTCGCCTTCCGGATGATTGATGTCAAACTTACCTATACCCGTATAGCGCACCTCATCCGGACCGAGACGGCGTGTAGTGGAACAGGAGGTGACCCAAAGCAGCAGCCCCAAGGCAGCTATCAGAGTGAAATATTTATTTAACCGAATCATTTTTCTCAACTTTTATACTATCATTCTCTGACTTTACAGCCACTTTCTTTATCGCCTCTCTCTGCACGGAATCGGAAGAAGCCGGCGGAGGTGGCGGAAGAGTGCTGCGCCTGCGTCTGAAATTGAAGAGATTCTTAAGAGTCTCCAGACGTCGCTTCATCACGAAACCGACACCGGTCTCGGTGATCTCACCCTCAAGGATAGACTCATAACCCGTGTGACGGAAGAGACGTGCATACATGGAGATATTGCTTGTCTGCCTGAGGATATACTCGAAGGAAATGTCAGAGATGAGATTCTCCGAGAAGTTCTCGTCGGCCGAAGCGTCGGTGGTGTAGTTACCTCCCACAGAGATCTTGAACCGGTCGTCAAACAAAGACTTCGACATGGTGTAGCTGTAGCTCGTGGCCGTACCCGACTCGCCATTGACAGTCTTGTCATACTGATTGACACCCACGCTGAGGTCGACACCCTTCACATGGCTGGCAAGGAAACTGTTGAGCTGACCGGCGAGGAGGTTGTACATACTACTCTGGATAAGGTCGGAGCTGGCAGTCTTCACACCACCCGCAGAATACTGACCCGTGAGAAGGAGGTTGATGGCCGCCATACTCCGCTGGTCGGCACTCATCGACATAAGATCGTTCTGCACACTCATATCATCATCCGTAGAGAGGTCGAAGAGCACCTTCGGAGCCGACAGAGTATTGGTGATCGAGAGATTGACAAGGAAGTCCACCAGACGCGAGTTGCCGTTCTCGATAAGATTGGTCTTCACCGCATCCGTAGCCCCGATATTGAGCGTAGGATTCATGAGGTCGCCGCTCCAATGTACATAGCTTGAAGGGAGGAGAGTGAAATCAGCCTTCACGGCACCCATAGCCAAGCCATAACGCACGGTACCCTCCGTGAGATTGAGCTGACCGTTCAGACGCATGTCGCCCATATAATTCTGGAAATAGTTGAGCGTACCCTCCGGCTGGATCTGTACCTTTCCGCTACCGGTGACAGCCGAACCCGGGATGTCTACCGTCACGCGAGTACCGGGATCGATCGTAAGTCCGGCGGTGATGCGCATAGCCATCATCGGTGCCACGGTATCCTCCTTCTCTATGGTGGTAGTGTCATTGAAATTGACGAACTTCACCACACCGCTCGCATCCTGAAGCTGATTGAGCTGGGCCGTGGTCTCGGAGATAGAATAAGTGAGGTTGGTGGCTTTCAGCACTTTCACATCGGCGTTGATATTCATAGCCTGCATCGAGCCGGTGACATTGGCGTGCATATCCAAGAAGAGTTTACCATAGATGTCGCTGCGTGTGTTCTGGTCATTGCCGATAAGCTGTACATTCTGCCCGTTGAGTGCGAGATTGAAGAGGAGGTTAGAGAACTTGCTCGCATTGACCGTGCCGTCGAGCACAAGCGGGTTTTGGTTGACACCCCAGATATCGAAGTTATTGAACCGGACAACATTGTCGGCCACACTTATGGAATCGTCGGTGAAGCGCACTGTCGAGCCAATCATAGGTATATAAACCCCTACGGAGTCACAGTCGATCCGGCCGTTGAGCACCGGTGCTGAAACCTGACCCTTCAGATCCATATCACCGTTGAGATAACCCGAGAGGGAAGCCACGTCACGCCCGAGGAAAGCGTTGGCAACCTTCAGAGGGAAACGCGTGAGTTCCAGGCCGAACCGTTGGGCTTCCAGAACACCGGTTGAATCGGGAGCGAGTCGCACCTTGGCAGTAAGGGCATCGGCACCGTCAATCTTAAGCGTGCCGATAGCGGCAGTGGTGCCATCGTTATTACGTCCTGCTTTGAGTCCGAGATCGAAATCACCCACCCGCTGGCGGTCGTAGGTAAAGTCCTTCACATCCACCGAGCCTCCGCCATAAAGCCAGCTCTGGGTATAACCCACATTAAGGTCAGCATTGACCGAAGCCGTGAGAGGAGGAGCGAAAAGCGACAGCTGCAAGAAATCCTGGACATGGATATTGTCGAGTTTCACATGAAGCTCATCATTGCCGCCGGTGCCCGTCTGCGTCTGGAGAAGGATGCTGCTCTCATTACTGCTGGCTATGAGAGAGGCATCGATATGCCGGGTGAAGAGATTATAATCCACATGGTTGTCGGCATTGAACTGCCAGGGAAGATAAGCAATGGTAGCCTTCAGAGGAGTGAAGTGGACGGTTGCCACAGAATCCAGATAAGAGGCAGTCATACCAAGACGGTAGCCTGTCTTCCCTTTCTGGTTCTTCTGGGTAAGAGAGAGGAGCACACGGTTGGAACCCACATAACCGTTGAGATTGACATCGGCGAACTCCGCGATAGGATTGTTGGGACGGTTGCCCATGTGGATCTTATAGTCGAGAAGACTTCCGCGCTGCGAGATATCCAGAGCGAGAGTGTCGGCACGCATCGAGCCATTGGAGAAGTTACGTATGCCCGCGTTGGCCATTATGAGAGAATCGTTGGCCAGCGAAGCATGGATGGTATCCGTATAGAAGCCCATCGTATTGAGGATGTGGCCCACAGTTCCCCTACCCGAGGCATTGAAACCGAGAGTGAAGGGGGGCAACGCCTTCTGAAGATGCTCGATATCGATAAACTTGTTCTTCAGCTGACGGTTGAGAGTATCGGTAGTGGTTGTGAAACCTGAAATCAACGGTTTCAGACCCACAGGACTGTCGAAACGCAGACTCGTGAGAAGTGCATCGACAGAGGCACCGACACTGGTGGCGTCAGAACGGAACTTGGCATCAAGAGAACCGGGGATGTCATACACCTGATCGGCCACCTCCCACCTTATGTCATGAAGTGAGAGGTCGACATCATAGTTCCATTTAGCCGGGCTGGCGGTGCCCTTCAGGTGAAGCTGACCCGTTCCCTCGTTACGGTCGGGAGTAAGGCCGAGTTTCTGAAGGTCGAGATGAGTGAGACGACCGGCCACATCGAAAGTATAGAGATCGGGATCGACAGTGCCCGAGCCCTCTATGTTGAAATCAGCGAAATCATTATTGGAGACCGCCTGAATGGAATACACACCGTTGAGCAGCTGCACATCGGCCACAATATTGGTGAGGGTCTGCTTATTATACACCACCGAAGCTATATCAAGCTTGATATCGGTATGGGCACGCGGACGCTCCGGGTTAAACCCGGCACCCTGCGCACGCAATGTGGCCGTGACAGGGCCGACACCCGACGTAGGAGCGAAATGGCCCACATTGACACGGTTAAGTTTCACGAGAGCATTGTAAGACTCGGCCGTCATGCTCACTCGGCCATCGGCGGTGACATCGCCTACAGAAGTGAGGAGTTTGAAATCGGCGCTATAAGCCTGAGCAGCCGCCGTAGCCTTACCCTTGATCTGAAGACGCGGCATCTTGAAACCGATATTACCGAGAAGGCCGTCGACCACAGCCGGATTCACCACCGAACCTTCAAAATCGAGAGCGGCCCTGAGTTTCTTGAAATCGAGAGCATCGGCCGCCTTTCCCTTGGCCGAGAGAGAGAACACACCCGGCATATCGGCAGCCAGGCGCGGCACGGCCACATCGGCGAGCGTGCCCTCCGCCTCAAGATCAAACCCGAGGGGAGCCCGCTGAGGCAGTTTACGTGTATAGACAGCCAAGTCAGGCATAAAAGCATCGATATCGGGCAAACCGACCGAGCCCCGTGCCTTCACATTGACAGGAGCGGAGGGCTGAAGCTGCATAAGCGCAAACGGGATACCGGCGGTGACACCGAGTTCGGAGTAAGGTGTGGTCACGGCCAGATCGCGCAAAGCAAGACCTGTGGAATCAATGCCCACAGTGCCGCTGCCCTGAGTGATCTGCAGACCGCTCCTTTCCTTGGCAGTGATAGAGGTGATGGGAAGTTCGAGAGTAGAGGCGGCGTTATAGAAATTGAGCAGAGAGACATTCACGTCGCTCACCTCGATATAGGAGGGGTCGAAACCGGGAAGCGGTTTGGCATCTTTCACTCCATAGAGAGCCTTGAAAGCCGTCAGCTCCACGGTATCACCCTTAATCACCATCGGCGGAGAGGCCACGGCGGTAGTGTCGGGAGCGGGAGCAGGATGTGCGGCGATGTACTCCGCTGTAGGCGTGAGATAAGTAGCGTTACCGTCGGAAGCACCCAAATAATCGGCAGTTATCTGATTTTTACCCAGATCAATGATACCGTTGCGCAGTTTCAATGAACCGGCCACCAGATTCAGCGTGTCGATAGTAGGGAGCATACTCATGCCGAAAGTGAAATTCTCCAGCGTGAGGTCATTGGCAGCTATAAAGAAAGGAGCGGAAGTGGAATCATTGCTCGTGGTCTGTTTCTTCCACACATCCATGAATAGCGATACCTTACCGTCCTTGAGCAGAGCCTTGTTGATGACAATGCGGCTGTCACGCAGATTCATGGCCGACTTATCGTCGACAGTGAGCAGACCGGCGTTAAGCTTCAGGAGCATGGAAGAATCGGGGGAGAGCATACGATAGTAGCCGTCGATAAGATCAAGGCGGTTGACCTGCACATCGAGATTGAAAAGGGGCCGCATCTTGACATCGGCAATCACCTCACGCGCATTGACCATAGTGTCGCCCGAGGCCTCTATCACAGTGACACCTTGCAAAGATACATCGACCGGCCACTTGAGACGGAACCGTTCTATAGATATGTCCATGCCGGTGGATTTACGCACCATGTCACAGGCCACATTCTTCACGAAAGTCTGCACAGGGGGCACATAAAGGAGCACCGGAATAAGGAGCACCAAAATCAGCAGGCCCAAGAGCACCCACATAATGGCGCGGAGCCATCTGTGCTTTTTCTTTTTCTTCTTCTCCGGTGAGGGTTGCGGGGTTGCCTCCGGGGAAGTTTCCGGTGTGGCCGGATTTTCCTCCGGTGATTGTATATCTTTATCCTCTTCTGCCATAATTCGGGGAGGGTTTAAAAGTTGTTATTGTCGGTCCAATAATGCTGCAAAAGCAGCCATAGCCCTGCGAAAACGAACGAACCGATGGTATCGGCCAATATATCAGTGATCTCAAATCCGCGTCCGAGACCCATGAAAAATTGCAGACATTCAATAATGATGCCCGCAAAAGCGGAATCGGCAGCCACAGTCCATACGAACCCGGGAGGCAAAGATTGCCAGTCGAGTGCTCTCCGGGAGACGCCGTGACGACGCTGACTGTCAAGGAGGATGACAAAGGTCAGGCCTCCGAACATGAGGGCGTGAACCACTTTGTCAGCTCCCGGGAAGAGACGAGGAGCATCATCGCCGAGAGGCTGCGGCACGAGCGTGAGATAAATGATTGCCAAAGATACGACAATTGTGAGTATCCACGGCGGCCATTTAGAGAGCACGCGTTTCGTTTTCACAATATTTAACATCAGTAACGACCGTTTTGTTTTGTCGCCCACCTGTCAATTATACGGCGTGACAGTGACGGGAGAGTCGGAAGATCGGGAAGAGCATCAGGTCGGAAGAAGCCGCCGGCGGTGAGTTCACCATCGGCGAACCTCACCTCACCACTCTTATAGCGGGCAGTGAAACCGAGCATCAGTTGATGAGGGAAAGGCCACGACTGGCTGCCGACATAGCGTATATCATCAATCTCCAGAGATGTTTCCTCGCGCACTTCACGCGCCACACATTCCTCGAGACTCTCCCCCGTCTCTACAAAACCGGCCACGAGAGTCTGCACGGTAGGACGGCTGAGAGTGCGGGCATGTACGAGCAACGCCTCCTCACCACTCCCCTCGGAGCCGGAGACAGGACGGGTGACGAGCACCACGATAGCCGGCCATAGAGAGGGAAAAATCTCACGTCCGCAGTCGGGACATTTCTTGCTGATCTCCGTAGCCCTGCGCAGAGGAGCGCCGCAACGTGAACAGAAACGCGTGGCGTCACTCCAGTTGAGCAGTTCCACACCTTTAGCCGCCGCAGCGTAGTCATTCTCCGGAAGGAGAGTCCACGATTCACGCAGACCCACCTCACGCAAAGCTTTCGGCCCCGGCTTTCCGTCAGCATCGGGCAGAAGAGCATCGGATAGAAGAAGGTCAGACGACATGGCAATATAACCCGGAAAACGGAAAACCTCCGCCGCCGACTCCTCAGCCGATGAAAGAGCATCAGGCAGCCTCAGCTCCACTTCCCCCTCGAAAGGGAGACGGAACAGGCCGTCAGACTCCTCCACAAGCATCAGTTTATTGGATTTGAAAAGAATCAGTTTGTTCATTTACTTAAGTTTAGAGAGATAGATTCATTTACTTAAGTTTGAAGAGAAAAAGAAGACATGAGAGTCAGGCCTGAGCCGAGTCATCGTATAGCCGCCGGAGCATCTCCACAGGGTGAAGACCCGTAGCCGGATGACGCCACCCCGGAGCAAGCTCGGCAAGGGGCTCAAGGAAGAACGACCGATCCTCGAGATGCGGATGAGGCACCTTAAGTATGTCGGAATCGATCATCTCCTCATCGATGGCCACGATATCAATATCCACCACTCTATCGGCGTAAGATCCGTCGGGTTTGCGATGAGATTCGGGAGATATGGACCGTTCTATAGCCTGAAGGCGCCCAAGAATCTCCTCAGGCGGCAGAGAGGATGAGAACATCATGCCCAAGTTAAGAAAAGAATTGGTGGAATCGAACCCCCAGGGGGCCGATTCCACCACATGACTTATTTCATAGGGGCCGAACTCCTCGCCCACCATACGCATGGCGCGGGAGAGATTGAGACGGCGGTCGCCGAGATTGCTCCCGATATTTATCAACACGAAAGCCATCAGAGCGATTTCTTAACCTCCACCTCTTCGTAGCCCTCGATAAGGTCACCTTCACGGATATCATTATAGCCGGCTACAGAGAGACCGCAATCATAACCGGAGACAACCTCCTTGACATCATCCTTGAAGCGTTTGAGCGAGCCGAGATCGCCGGTATAGATCACGATACCGTCGCGGATCACGCGCACCTTGTTGTTGCGTTTAATCTTACCGTCACGCACGATAGCGCCCGCGATAGTGCCCACCTTCGAGATATGATAGGTCTGGAGCACTTCGGCAGTACCGGTGATTTCCTCCTTGATTTCCGGAGCGAGCAGACCCTCCATAGCATCCTTGACCTCCTCGATGGCCTTATAGATGACGGAATAAAGACGGATCTCGACACCCTCCTTCTCAGCCTCCTTGCGGGCCGCACCCGAAGGCCGCACCTGGAAGCCGATGATGATGGCATCAGAAGCGGCAGCCAGAGTGACATCACTCTCAGAAATGGCACCTACGCCCTTATGGAGCACATTGACCTGAATCTCAGGGGTGGAAAGTTTGATAAGAGAATCTGAGAGAGCCTCAACCGAACCATCGACATCACCCTTGACCACAAGGTTAAGCTCGTGGAAGTCGTTGAGGGCACGGCGGCGGCCAAGTTCCTCGAGACCCGGACGCTTCTTGGTGCGCAGGCCCAGCTCACGCTGCAGCTGCTCACGCTTGGCGGCAATCTCACGGGCCTCCTGCTCAGTCTCGAGCACATTGAACGTGTCGCCGGCTGTGGGCGCACCGTTCATGCCGAGGATAAGCACCGGAGTGGATGGACCGGCCTCCTTCACGCGCTGGTTACGCTCGTTGAACATAGCCTTAATCTTACCGTAATGGGTACCGGCCAGTATCACGTCGCCTACACGGAGCGTACCGTTCTGCACGAGCACCGTAGCGACATAGCCACGGCCCTTGTCGAGACTCGACTCGATCACCGAACCCACGGCGAGACGGTCGGGATTGGCCTTAAGTTCAAGGAGCTCAGCTTCAAGAAGCACCTTCTCCATGAGTTCCTCCACGCCGATACCCTTCTTAGCGGAGATATCCTGGCTCTGGTACTTACCACCCCATTCCTCCACGAGATAGTTCATATTGGCCAGCTCCTCCTTAATCTTGTCGGGATTGGCGGCAGGTTTATCAATCTTATTTATCGCGAACACCATAGGCACACCGGCAGCGGAGGCATGGTTGATAGCCTCTATGGTCTGCGGCATGACATCGTCGTCGGCAGCCACGATAATGATGGCGAGGTCAGTGACCTTGGCACCACGCGCACGCATGGCGGTGAAAGCTTCGTGACCCGGAGTGTCGAGGAAAGTGATGCGACGACCGTCGGGAAGTTTCACGTTGTATGCGCCGATATGCTGGGTAATACCACCGGCCTCACCGGCGATCACATTGGCCTTACGTATATAGTCGAGCAGAGAGGTCTTACCATGGTCGACGTGACCCATGACAGTCACGATAGGCGGACGCGGCTCGAGATCTTCCTCATCATCCTCTTCAGGGGTGATGGCTTCGGTCACATCAGCACTCACATATTCGGTAGTGAAGCCGAATTCCTCGGCCACGATATTGATGGTCTCGGCATCGAGGCGTTGGTTTATAGACACCATCACACCGAGGTTCATGCAAGTGGCGATAACATTATTAACAGGCACCTCCATGAGATTGGCGAGGTCGTTGGCGGTGACGAACTCAGTGAGTTGAATCACGCGGCTCTCAGCCTCCTCACGGCGCTGGTTTTCCAGCTCACGGTTGTGGAGGGCCTCCTTCTTCTCCTTACGCCACTTGACGTTTTTCTTGGGAGTCTTGTTGGTGAGGCGAGCGAGAGTTTCCTTCACCTGCTTCTGCACATCTTCAGGATTAGTCTCCTTATGCTGCGGCTGCTGGCGGTCGTTGCGGCGGGATTTGGCGCCATCGCCCTTGTTACGGTCAGAGCGTTTACGGTCGGCTCCCCCCTGCGACTGGTTCTGTTTATCTTTTTCCTGCTTGTCGCCCGATTTTTTACGGCGTTCCGCGCCGAATCCGGGCTGCTGAGCGGCCTTTTCGATATCGACTTTCTCCTTACCGATGCGCTTACGTTTCTTACGGTCGGAATTACTTTCTGCGTTAGCACCACCCTGAGCCTGGCCGCCGGCATTGGCCTGACGGTTCTTGTCGCCGCCACGACGGCGATCCTCCTTGCCACGTTTTTTAGGGCGTGTGCTCTGATTGAGAGCCGAGAGGTCGATTTTACCGAGCACTTTAAGTTCCGGCTGGGCAGCGGGGGCATTCAGACGGAATACGCCCGATTCCATTTTAGATGTATTGTCCACTATATCTTCAGAAGCTTGTTTTACAGCCACTTCACCTGCGTCAGGAGCTTTCTCGACCGGAGCCGGGGTTTTCACAGGGGCTTCGACTTTAGCCGGGGCAACCGGTTCCTGTTTCACGGGAGCCGGAGCGGGGGCCGGAGCTTCCTGCACAGGCGTCTGCACAGTAGCGGGAGCCACGGGAGCCGGTTCCGGTTTAGGAGCCGGTTTAGCCACCTTCTCCACGGGTTTAGGAGAGGGTTTGGGGTTACGCTCGGGTTGTTGCTTACGGTCGGCCTGCTGTTTACGGTCGGCCTGCTGCTTGCGGTCGGCCTGACGTGAGGCGGATTTAGAGGAAGACTGATGTCCGCCTCCGATGGCTGAGAGGTCGATTTTGCCCAGCACCTTAAGGCCTGTGACGCCGGAAGAAGATTCTTCCGCACGGCGTTCGGTTTTAGCTTTACGGTCTTCGCGCCTGGAGTTGGTACGTTGGTCTGACTGTACCTTATCGGCCTTATCGCTGCTGAATTCTTGCATAAGCAGAGACACGGCGGCCTCGTCGATACGGGAATTTGGATTCGTATCGACCTCTATATTATTCTTCCGCAAGAATTCCACGGCAGTATTTACGCCGACATTGAGATCTTTTGCTATTTTACTTATTTTTGTGCGCATAAGCTGGTGAAGGGTTTTATACTATTATTCCTCGAACTCGGCGCGAATGACGCTGAGCACATGGTCGAGGGTGGAGTCTTCGAGGTCGGCCTGTTCAAGCACCTCCATCGGAGCGTTCAGGACGGCCTTGGCAGTGCCGAGACCCAGGTCTTTGAGGGCTTCGATGACCCAGTCGTCGATTTCGTCGCGGAATTCATCGAGATAGATATCTTCCTCGCCCTCCTCTATATCACGGTAAACGTCGATAGTGTAGCCGGTGAGCATTGTGGCAAGGCGAATATTGTGGCCACCTTTGCCGATAGCGAGCGACACCTCATCGGGATGGAGGAACACCTCGGCCTTCTTGGTCTCCTCATTAAGACGAATGGAAGAGATCTTGGCGGGGCTGAGGGCACGCTGTATGAAAAGCGAAGGGTTGGCAGTGTAGGAGATCACATCGATATTCTCATTGCGGAGCTCGCGCACGATACCATGGATTCTGCTACCTTTGATACCGACACAGGCGCCTACGGGGTCGATGCGGTCATCATAGCTTTCTACGGCGATCTTGGCTCTTTCACCCGGGATGCGGGCCACGGCCTTGATGGTGATGAGGCCATCGTGAATCTCGGGAACCTCCTGCTCGAAGAGACGGCGCAGGAAACGGTCGTCGGTGCGGGAAACGATGATCTTCGGGTTATTGTTATTTGTGTCGACGCGCTTCACAATAGCACGTACCATATCGCCTTTATGGAAATTGTCGCTCGGGATCTGCTCATCCTTAGGCATGGTGAGCTCATTCTGGTCTTCATCTACGAGCAATGACTCACGTTTCCATATCTGATGCACCTCACCGGTGATGATCTCACCCTCAAGCTCCTTAAACTTGGAGGTCTTAGCCTCATTCTGGAGGTCAAGGATTTTAGACTGTAGAGTCTGACGGAGATTGAGGATGGCGCGGCGTCCGAACTTCTCGAAGAAAATCTGCTTTGACACCTCCTCGCCGATCTCACACTCGGGGTCGATTTCACGAGCTTCCTCAAGGCCGATCTGACGGTCGGGATTAGTGACCTGGTCGTCAGGCACCACCTCGAGATTCTGATAGATCTCACAGTCGCCCTTGTCGGGATTCATTATGACGTCGAAGTTCTCATCGGAGCCGAACATCTTCGTAAGCACGTTGCGGAACGACTCCTCGAGCACACTTATCATAGTAGTCTTGTCGATGTTCTTGAGTTCTTTAAACTCAGCGAACCGGTCGACCATATTGACGGTCTCTGCTTTCTTTGCCATAAGACGTTAGAATTGTAGTAGATAGGATGTGGATTTGACATCGGAGTAATCGAAAGTGCGGACCACCTCCTCCACCACGGGACGTTTCGCGCCCTCATGACGGACTTTCTCGGAAGAGAGAATAGTGAAAGAGTCGGGACCGGCCTCGCGGAGCACTCCTGTATATTTACGGCCATCGCGGGCGATCACCTCGACCTCGTTGCCGATATTTTTCTGATATTGCCTCACCACCTTGAACGGAGAGGTGATGCCGGCAGAGCCGACCTCCAGTTCATAGTCTTCTTCGTCGCGGCTGAACGCCTCCTCTATCTTACGCGAAAGAGCTATACATTCGTCGATATCCACCGGCGAATCAGAGTCAATCTCCACCGTAATCTCGTTGGCGGGTGAGACGGTTATGTCAACGAGAAAGAGATCACTGTCTTTCAGTTGCAGCTCAACGAATTCTGTGAGCGCTGTCTTGTCTATCATAATTTATTTTATTTAAAAAAAGGCGGAGGAGACTTGCGTCCCCTCCGGAAATCCTTTGCAAAGATAATAAAATAAAGCCGATTAATAGCTCTATAGGGCATAGCATTCCACCACATCCGCCATAATTTAACTTTATTTAACTTCCGATTGAAAGATTTAACATAGTTAATAGTTATACCAGTTCAGCATCGAGAGCTGAGAGGAAACCGGCAAGATTAGGATTTTCACTCACTGCCTGACGGAGAAATTCCTTAGGAGGAAGCTGTTTGTTTGCCACAGGGTCACTGTTGACCTCCACTTTCAGCGTGAGAAGATCGTTTTCAAGAGAATTACGGAGATACTCTATAAGGCGAGGCATCTGCAACTCGAAGGCCTGTAACTGTGCAGGATGATCGACGATGATACTGTAGGAATTGTCGCCTGCCGGGGCGGGTTTCGCACTCCTCATCGCACTGACCAGAATATGCAACTGCGGATTCCGGGCAATAAATTCCCCCCAAACCTGCATAAACCGTTCCTGAGATACCGGAGTGGAACGCATTGTCATTCGTCCGGCATTTGGATCGGCTGTGGCGCCGGCATCGGAAAGACGTATGGTAGAGGGACGTCGCACTGTAGAAGAGGGACGCGACGGTGTGGGCTGCGGTTTTGGAGCCGGGGCAGCCTGTGGCTTAGACACGGCAGGAGCCGGGGCAACCTGTGGTTTTGGTGCGGGAGCAGCCGATGAAGGAGCCGGCGAAGGAGCCGGAGCAACCGGAGTCTTGGTAGGGTCGCCCAAAGGGATCGGACGGTCAACGGCATCAAAAGGGGGAGCCGCCGGTTTGAGGAGTTGACAGAGACGTATGAGTGTGAGTTCCACAAGAAGTCGTTTCGAGGAGGCGGTGCGGTAGTTGAGGTCACAGTCACTCAGCAGGCGCATAGCCGTATAATACCACTGTGGAGGGAGAGTCTTTGCCTGAGCCGTGTAACGAGAGGCGATTTCCTCTGACGTTTCCAAGAGAGGAACAGTGCGCGGATCGGCCGCCACCATCAGATCACGCACATGAGCAGCCAGACCGTTTACCATAAACAGAGAATCAAACCCCTTATCGCGTATTTCTTTATATATAAGCAAAGCTTCAGCCACATCTCCCTCACGGAACTTATCGATAAGGCGGAAATAATAGTCATAATCAAGCACATTCAGATTGTCGATAGTGCTCTGATAAGTGACATTCCCACGCGAAGAGGCTGCCACCTGATCGAAGATCGACAAAGCGTCGCGCATGGCCCCGTCAGCCTTGAGGGCGATGACACCGAGAGCATCACGATCGGTAGTGACACCTTCCTGAGAGGCCACATACTCGAGATGATCAACCATATCATTGATGGTGATGCGCTTGAAGTCATAGATCTGGCATCGGCTGAGGATAGTGGGTATAACCTTATGCTTTTCTGTAGTGGCCAGAATAAAAATCACATACTTGGGCGGCTCCTCCAGAGTCTTGAGAAAGGCATTGAAGGCAGAATTGGAGAGCATGTGAACCTCATCTATTATAAAGACACGATAGCGACCCGTCTGCGGCGGGACATTGACCTGCTCCGTAATGGCGCGTATATCGTCGACAGAGTTGTTGGAGGCGGCGTCGAGTTCAACGAGATTGAAAGAGGTGCCCCGTTCGATGGCACGGCATGAGTCGCACACACCGCAAGCCTCACCGTCAGGCGTAGGGGAAAGACAGTTGATGGTCTTGGCGAATATACGGGCACACGATGTCTTGCCCACGCCACGCGGTCCACAGAACAGATACGCCTGGGCGAGCCGTCCGGAGTCGATGGCATTCTTGAGAGTTGCTGTCAAGGCACGCTGTCCGACAACGGTCTTGAAAGTAGCGGGACGGTATTTACGGGCCGAGACGACGTAAGGCTTCTGTTGACTCATTTATAATGCGGAATAAAGAGATTAAAATCAGAAATCAAGATAAATCGAAGGGGTTTATTTTTTACAAAAGTAATAAATTTATCATGGATTAGCAAAAATGTTTTGGATTATCATCGGGTTTGATTAATTTAGCAGACTAAATCTAATATCAATATAATCAACATAAGCAACATAACATTACGACATGGTTCAGGAATTAAAGGATTTCAACCGTAAATTTGTGGAAGAGAAAGGCTACGAACGTTTCGCCACAAGCAAATATCCGGATAAGAAAATAGCTATAGTGACATGTATGGACACGCGTTTGGTGGAGCTCCTGCCGGCGGCCTTAGGCATACACAACGGCGACGTGAAGATGATAAAGAATGCCGGGGGCACTATTACTAATCCGCTTGATTCCACCATGCGTTCGATTCTGATAGCTATCTATGAGCTCGGGGTGAATGAGGTGATGGTGATAGGCCACACGGGATGTGGAGTGCAAGGCATGAAGGCCGACGAGATGCTTCACCTCATGAAAAAGCGCGGTGTGAGCGAGGAACACATAAAAGTGATGGAAAACAGCGGAATAAACCTGCAAGAATGGCTTACAGGTTTCGAAGACACCGACGAAGCGGTAAAAGCCACCGTAAACCTTATCATTAACCATCCCCTCATGCCTCCAACGGGTGTGAACGTGCATGGCTACGTGATGGATTCCTACACAGGAGAACTTCGTCCGCTCGACGACTGACTTCAACTGTGGGAGTGTATGACACAGTGCAGTAGACGTGGCTAAAGCTGATCCGGCAGGGTGCCGTGAACATTTACAGTAAACAATAACACTTTATAAACATGGACTTTATACTACAGATAGCAGAGCGTATCCGAGGCTTGCGCGATGCCCTCGACCTCACACAGGAAGAGATGGCCGAACAATGCGGGATTACAACCGAATTGCTCGCCGCGTATGAAACCGGCAATATCGACATACCGGTGAGCTTCCTCCACAAACTTTCCACAACCTACGGAGTAGAACTAACGGCCTTGATGTTCGGAAGCGAACCCAGAATGAACTCCTACTACATCACACGAGCCGGTCACGGCATAAAGGTGGAGCGCACCGGAGCGTACAGCTATCAGGATCTGGCCGCCGGTTTCCAGCACCGCATCATGGCTCCATTCATGGTGACAGTAGAGCCCCATGAAGAAGAGGGACCTCTCGCCCTCAACACCCATGAAGGGCAGGAATTCAATTATGTAGTGGAGGGTACGCTTGAAATCACCATCGCCGGAAAATCGAATGTGCTCCATCCCGGCGACACGATAATGTTTGATGCAAAAAAACCTCACGGTCTCAAGGCTCTGGGCAACAAAAGAGTCAAGATGCTGGCAATTATTTCATAAAACAGATTATGCTCGAAAAATTTCTTGATAAGACAAAGTTCGACTCATACGAGGACTTCATGGAGAATTTCCATGTGAATGTCCCCGATAATTTTAATTTCGGTTACGATGTGGTGGATGCCTGGGCGGAAAAGGAACCCGACCGCCCGGCATTGCTATGGACCAACGACAAGGGGGAGAAGATACAGTTCACTTTCGCCGACATCAAACGCGAGAGCGACAAGACAGCTTCGTTCCTGCAATCACTCGGGATAGGCCGCGGCGACATGGTGATGCTTATTCTCAAACGCCATTATCAGTTCTGGTTCTCCATCATAGCCCTGCATAAACTTGGCGCGACAGTAATACCGGCCACTCACCTCCTCACGGAGAAAGATGTGAAATACAGATGCCAGAAAGCAGATATCAAAGCTATAATAACTGTAGGTGACAAGGTTGTGATCGAGCATATTGAAAAAGCTATGCCGGAATGTCCGTCGGTGAAAGCCCTCATCTCCACAGGGCCGATAGTGCCGGAAGGTTGGTATGATTTCAACAAGTCGATAGACGCCGCACCACCGTTCGTGCGTCCAGAGTTTACCAACGATAACGACGATGTCTCATTGCTCTATTTCACATCAGGCACCACGGGACAGCCCAAGATGGTGGCACATGATTTCACCTATCCCCTCGGACATATCATCACCGCCTCCTACTGGCATAATCTTGACGAAAACAGTCTGCATCTAACCCTTGCCGACACCGGATGGGGAAAAGCCGTGTGGGGCAAACTCTATGGCCAATGGATTGCGGGAGCCAATGTCTTCGTGTATGATTTCGAGAAATTCCAGCCCGTGGATGTGCTCCATAAAATCCAGGAGAACGCTATCACGTCACTTTGCGCACCACCGACAATATTCCGTTTCCTGATACGGGAGGATCTGAGCAAATTCGATCTCTCGACCTTGAAATATTGCACCATCGCGGGAGAGGCCCTGAATCCGAGCGTATATGAGGAATGGCTTGCCCTGACCGGTATAAAACTTATGGAGGGATTCGGACAGACAGAGACTACACTCACCATAGCCACTTACCCGTGGCTTGAACCGAAACCGGGTTCGATGGGTAAGAAAGGTCCGGAATATGACATCGATCTCATCACCAACGACGGGCGTAGCGCTGAAGATGGTGAGCATGGCGAGATCATAGTACGCACCGACACTCACGGCCACAAGCCTTTAGGTCTTTTCAAGGAGTATCTTCACGATCCCGAGCTCACAAAAGAGGTCAACAACAATGGCATCTATCATACGGGTGACGTAGCGTGGCGTGATGAAGACGGTTATTATTGGTTTGTGGGCCGCATAGACGATGTCATCAAATCTTCAGGCTACCGTATCGGTCCCTTCGAGGTTGAGAGTGCACTTATGACCCATCCTGCCGTGGTGGAATGTGCCATTACCGGTGTGCCCGATGAGATTCGCGGTCAGGTCGTGAAAGCAACTATAGTTCTGGCCAAGGATTATGAGCAGCGTGCCCAAGAGGATAGCGAGGGACTCATAAAGGAGATACAGAATCATGTGAAGCACGTTACGGCTCCTTACAAGTATCCGCGTATCGTTGAATTCGTAAAAGAGTTACCGAAGACCATCAGCGGCAAGATCCGTCGTGTTGAAATCCGTGACAAGAAATAAAG
>CAZPHL010000049.1:0-18186 GCA_964586465.1 uncultured Sangeribacter sp. | reverse complement strand
CCCATACCATTGCGATAATCATCGAAATTTTCCGGCGAAGTGAAAGCATTCTTTCGCATGGCTTCGTAAGCAGTTTCGATATCGAACCCTTCAATACCCTTGATGTAGGCATCGGCGATGGCAGCTGTGCAATGGTCGCCGATCATAGCGGCGGTGTAACTGTTCCAACACGGAAAGATAGGTAACCATCCTCCTTGCTCATATTTAAGCACGAGCGACTGCATCATATCACTGCTACGGGTCGGGGAGATAATATTAAGCAGAGGATGCAGTGCACGATAGGTGTCCCACATACTGAAATCTTCATAATAATCTCTGCCTGAAGGCATTTTCATTATGGGTGAACCTTTGGAAAAAGCGGGATATGACCCATCGGCATCATTAATGGCGTGGGGTAGAAAAGAGGTGCGGTAGAGGGCACTGTAAAATTTTGCCATATCCTCTTCAGATGCTCCCTCCACATCGATCGAAGAAAGATGACGCTCCCATGTATCGGCCAGCCGGTTAAGAGTCAGGTCATAGTTGAACTCAGGAATTTCGGCATTAAGATTTGCCAACGCTCCTTGCTGACTTGTGAATGAGGAAGCTGTCTTTACAGTTATTGTATCCCCTGCCACGACATCAAAAGATATGAAGGCTCCGATGTCTGTGGCATTGGAAATCTTATCTTCTCCCGTAAAGATACGGTCATCTTTGAAGGTGCCATAATTGCTCACTTTCAGACTTTCGGGCCATTCCATTACAAAATAACCTGCAAAGCCGGCCGATTCACCCCAGCCTTGATAAATGCGATGCACAGGGTTGAATCCGCGTATCTGTCTGCTCTCCGGATCAATCTCAATATATCCCTGTCCTTCGTCGCTGTTGGGGTTAATGACAATATGTGCGGCCCCTGTATCGGAATAGATGAAACGTAATATTGCAGCTCTGGGTGTAGCTGTCATAGAAGCAGTGAGTCTTTCGTTTGGAAGAGTAACGGAATATTCGTAGGGATGCGTTATTTCCTGAGCATGTGAAAAGGGGGTGGCACGGAGACCTGGTGTGGTGCGGAGTTCCCCTGATAAGGGCATAATTGTCATTGACCCATAGTCTTGTGTGCAGCCTCCGACGATCCAATGGGAGCAACGGAATCCTTGAAATAAGGAATCGGCGTAATAGTAGGGAGCCACACATTTATTTTCGGTATCACGGGTTTGTGGAGTCCAGAAATTCATGCCATGTGGAGAGAAAACGGCAGGCAATGTCTGTCCGAGTTCTTCAGTGCCTTTACCGAAACTTCCGGCTGCCGTGGTCTCACTGTTGGCGGTGCCTATGTAGGGATTCACGAATTCAGCTTTGGATGTCACCTTATTTTTCGGCTGAGCTATTGCCGGTATCACTGTATAGGCTACAGTTAACCATAAGGCCAAATGAATAAATATGCCTGTCTTAAGTTTTTTCATGGAATTGAGACGTTCAATTGGAGAGGAGAGTGGAAAGTTGGACCACTGTCGGCCGATCGTCCGGACCGAAAGTTGCGGTGATGGTTCCGTCGGGAGCAGCTATGAATATCCGTGGAATGCCTACCGTTGCAAACTGCTCATATACTTTACGGTCGGGCTGAGGCGAATACGGGAGAATAAGCTTATTCTCTTGCCAGTAAGCTTCGATTTCAGATGCATTCTCATCCCTTGCAATGGCAAATATGGCAATCTCCTCGTCATCTCTCAGATTCCGGTAGAGCTTGTCGATTGTAGGAAGGCTTTGCTGACAATCAGCGCAGGTGGTGTTAAAAAACTCTATGAGAACTTTCTTTCCTCGCAGAGATGATGTGGTAACAGTTTCACCATTATTCAGGGTAACGGTGAATTGTGGAAGCTTATCCCCAGCCACCAGACCTTCATTATCTTCCAGCCCTTCGGTCACACACGCAGACAACAGCATGATCAGTAGGAATAATAAGGGTGCTGGTGATTTGAGGAAGTTTACTTTCCCGAGATCAGGGGTAATCGACTTAATCATTATTGCTTCCTTTCCTGATTCTACGCCATTCCTGCATTATGGTATTGAGCTTTTCATGCTCGATAAGGAAGCCGTCGTGGGCAAAATCCGATTCCATAACTCTCAGTATAGAGCCGGGGATTGACTCGGAGAGTTCCTTGAGACAAGCCGGAGGGAACAGAATATCCGAACTGATACCGATTACAAGCGTATTTGCCTTGATGCGCTGCAGGGCCTGGCGTATCCCGCCGCGACCTCTACCCACGTTGTGGGAGTCACCGCTTTCACAAATCCTTACGTAGGAATAGACATCAAAACGATTGCATAGTTTCACACCCTGATATTCCTGATAAGTCTGAACCCGATGAAAAAAAGGATCACTCTGCTCAAGAGAATCACGTTGGCTCATGTTATATGCGAAAGGACCGCGATAGCTTATCAGGGCAATGGCACGGGCAGTGGACAGACCTTTACGTGCGGCGTCAAGACGTGGTTGACCGTAGGTGGGGTCTGCATTGATCGCCATATACATGGTTTTGTTGAAAGCTGCCAGCCATGGGCTGCAGGAAGAATCGGTGGCACAGAACATCACATTCTCGGCAATATCGGGGTCGGTCACCATCCATTCTATTGCCTGAAAACCACCTAATGACACGCCGATCATCTCATGAATTTTCTTGATGCCGAGCTTTTCGGCAAGAAGCCGGTGACAAGTCACCATATCACGGATTGTAACTCTTGGGAAATCCCCACACCAGGGTTTGCCTGTGGCCGGATTTATGGAAGAGGGACCTGTGGTGCCGTAGCATGATCCGAGCACATTCGCGCACACCACGAAATATTTTTCCGGATCAAGGAATTTGCCTTTTTCTACGGTATGTGGCCACCAGTCGGCTACATCTGAATTGGCAGTAAGACCATGCATTACCCAGATTACATTATCTTTGGCTGGCGAGAGTGTACCGTAGGTGTTATATGCAATGGTTAGAGAGGGGATAGTTTCACCACTTTCGAGAGTAAGGGGTTGATCGATATGACAATATTGAGGCATATATTCTTAAATAAGGCACTACGATGAAACGATAGTGACAGGAAGTATTAATTAAGCACAAAATTAGTAAAAAAAGAGCAACTTCAAGTGTATTCTATGCTTTATTTTCATTTAGAAGAGGTTACGGTGAGGAAGAGAGTCACTGTATTTGGAACGTAAGCGTTCAAGCAGTCGCGACAGATCACGTGTGAAGTGAAAGCCGGTCCAGACACCGGAATTTGTAATCATCACCCAGCAGTCGCCGTTAGGAAAGCGTTCTACGAGAGTATGGGTTGAGGAGAGTGTCCCGGTGCGTGACCATTTTCCTTTACCGTCACATTCGCTCCATCCTCTTGACAGTTTTTCGTCATCGGAATGAGCGGTTAAAGTAGCCACTGACCGTGGAGAAATGATATCTTCCAGACGCGGATCTGCATCTGCGGCGGCTACAAGGCGAGCGAAGTCGGCGGCCGAAGTGCACCATCCTCCGGCTCCTTTCAAACCATATACATCATTTCCGCCATAGACACGGCTTACGAGCCGTCCGCTGCCGTTGAATTCCTCCACGAGTTCATCATCCGGAGCATAATATTTTGACTCATTCGCATAACGTTCTTCATAATAATTTGTAGCGGGTCGGAAGCTATAGCATCCGGCGGGTTGGAGCACATGCTTGGTGACATAATCCCAATAACTTTCACCGGTGATTTTTTCAATTGCCATAGAAAGCAGCATGTATCCGAAATTAGAATAGATGCGACCGTTTCCCGGAGCAAAAGCTATCTTACGCCCGAGCACTATCTTTACCAGTTCTTCAGGCGTTGGGGGTCCGGAAAGCCTTTTAGCTTTAATAATTTCGTTTATAGTGAACATAGGGTCGCCCGCTCCACGTCCGAATCCTCCCATGTGACGTAGAAGATGGTCAACGGTTATGTCGAGCATACGTTTGTCGCACATGGCATTAGTAAACGTTGTGTCGTTGAGAATACCTTCTTGACCAAAAATTTTCGTATCAAGAGAAATGCGCCCCTCTTCCGCGAGTTTCATCACGGCAATGGCAGTGACAAGTTTTGATGCAGAAGCTATACGCATGATATCTGCTGCTTCAAGTTTTCTTCCGATTTCGGCATCAGCATACCCGTAACCCTTGGCATAAAGGAGCGAATCATGGCGTGTTACGGCAAAAGAGAGTCCCTTTATCTGCCATTTTTGCATAAAACGCTCTATTTCGCGATCCATAGTATTGAGCGCTTTCCAATCGGAAGAATGATTTGAAAGTGTATCGGTCCAGACAACATTGTCATGCCCATCTTTAGATGAATCAGCCAATACATTACGACTGCAAGAGTTATGTTGATAAGATGCAATTATAATGACCGCATAGGCAACGATAGAGAAGAGGATTGTGCCGATTGTGCCACGTTTGATATCGCGTCGTGTCATTTTTTAATATGGGAGAAGATTTATAGATGTCGGATAGGTTTTGTTTCCGGTGCAAAATTAACCAAAATACTTGAAATTGCCATAAAAAGAGAAAGACAGAGTGGAAGGGCTACCGGAGATAGATTGATTAAGGTGAGTTTTATATAGTCTTCAAGTGTTAAAAAGAGAAATTATGTGTAATAATTCAATATTTTTAATAAATTTCATTGCAAAATTCTTGATTTTAAAAATTTTTCTTTAACTTTGTAAAAAATATATTTGTATCTGACATACAAATCCTATAGATTCTCCTAATTATTTAAAGAGAATCTTTCTGCATAACCAAAATTTGAGAATTGACGGTCGGGATTAATCCCGGACCGTCTTCATGCGCCCTCAGACATTCGCAAGGGTAAATGTTAAATACCAAATAAAAGAGAAAAGCTCTTTTTCGTGATACAGGCTTAGGTTATTATCATAAATAATGAAACAGTTGGTGTCTCTTCGTGAGAAACGACATCGACAATCTTGTTTATCAAACTATGTTTGGTTGAATAATGGTACATTGGAATCAGCCCGGCGCCTGATAGGGGCACCGGCATTTTCGGAAGTTTATCCGAAAAAATAAGAGAGTGGCTTCGTGAGGAAGTTGCTCTTTTTATTAAATGATAACTCTTTTTTATGTAACTTTGCATGATTGAACTGCATCAGTTCGCGGTCAGATAGAGTAAGATGGAATATATCAGATATGTATATGAAGACGCTGTGGCGTCAGTAGCGATATCCGGAGATGATTCTAAGGAGACCCATGCAATTATACGCACTACGTTGCTCAACAGTAAATTTGAGCAACAAGTTGACTCTTTGGAGAGGGCCTTGGCTGCCACTGCGGACAATATCAGGAAGTATATTGATGGTGAAAGGGAAGACGAGATAGAAAATCCGGAGGTCTGTCCGGTCTTCATCCGCTGGTTTCTGAGTGATATCGCCAATCAACATGATCGTATTCCCCGTAACCTCCGGTGCGCGATGTCTCTTATACAGCAATCACCTTTGGATGGTACAAAGGTGGCTGTATGGGTGATTTTCCGTAAAGGCGAGAAATTGATGGAAATTTCTGATGGAATATGGAAAAGCAAATCCGGTGAATTGTGGGCGGGGGATATGAATCTCGGCCACGGCGACTCATATCTGATGACCAAGAAATGTATGAACCGTCTTGACGCTGAACTGAAAGCGGCGGGTGGGTCATTGGCAGATAATTGTCTCCGCACATGGTTTATGGTAAGGGACATAGACGTGAATTATAAAGGGGTAGTGGATGGCAGAAATGAAGTATTCAATTCTTTGGGTCTGACTCCCGATACACATTTCATAGCCTCTACCGGCATAAACGGTGTCAGTGCGGATCCGGCACAGACAGTGGCTTTCAATGCTTTTGCCGACCTTAACGTTATGCCTGACCGGATTACTTATCTGCATGGAGAGTCGCATCTGAACCGTACCGCTGAATATGGTGTGTCATTTGAACGTGCCACTGCTGTGGATTATAACAAGAGCCGTCACATATTTGTGTCGGGTACCGCAAGTATTGATAATCAGGGTAAGATTGTCCATACAGGAGATATAACAGCCCAGACCGATAGGATGCTGGAAAATATAGAAGTGCTTTTGGAAGAGGGTGGAGCAGGATTCGGAGAGGTAGCCCATTTTATTGTCTATCTGCGCGACATAGCAGATTATAATGACGTCTCTTTAATTTTTGCTGAAAGATTCCCTGAAGTCCCGACAGTAATTGTGTTGGCTCCCGTATGCCGCCCCGGGTGGCTGGTTGAAGCCGAGTGTATGGCCATAGTGAATCGTGTGTAACGAAACGGCTTAATGCTGAAAACATAACCTGCTGTCATATTTTCACAACAGATTAATCTGCTGATCATAACAGATCAATCTAATAAAGTCTATCTCACAGAATCAAGCAAGGCGGCACTCGGACATTCATAGTTGGTTATTGGCAGATGTATAGATTTATAGTGACTCAGAGTGTGTTTGGGAGCCGGGATGCCTGTCGGTAAAGGTAGACACGCCAATTCTCCGAAATAACTCAGACATGCGTCACGCCACCATTCGGCATCCTTCTTCTGTGTCTGAAGTCTTCCTTTGACATCAGCATACAGGGTAGGCTCAAGGTAGGGGGCAGCTGTGTTCCAGATATTTTGGAAGTCACCTACTTTATCTACCCCTCTCTGGTAGTGGAAACATAGTTCCTCCCATAAGTTGTTGCCGCTTTTCATCTTATAATTCCAGGGGAGATGATGAAACCATAGGATAAACTCATCAGGACATTGCTCGATATTGGCAAAAGTAGAGCGGAATGGCTCCGGGTACTGACTTACGGCATCACTTCCTTTTGAGGTGCGGTCAAAACCGATTCCGTTATGATCGGCCCGATGATAGTAGCGTGGCAGCCAATCTTCACGAGCACCCGGCACGTCGCACCACGGCTCAGGCCCGTAATGATGACCGAAAGCAAAGATATGATGTAGGCCTAACGGCATCATATAGTCTACTACCGCTTCATGGCTCTCTGTGAACATGTCTGTCAAGTCAGATATTACATTTTCAGGTGTGGAGGTCTCCACAAGATAAGATCGTATCCATTCTTCAGCAATTCTGTCGGGGGTGAGTTCAGGATTCCACGCCATTCTACCAAAAGCATACCAGTTTGCCATTGCGAGAGGGTGGCCCGTAAGATTGTCTGTGTCACCCACATTGGCTACCCCGGCTACACCTTTTAGTCCGGAAGGGGGCACAAAGTCGAAAAATTCGCTCCACATAGGGGCTAAAAACGCGAGATGATTCGAGTGGCCGAGATATTCCTGGGTGATCTGTAGCTCAGCCATCTGCGACGTGGAGGGAGTGGCACCGAAAAGTGGTGAATAAGGCTCACGTGGCTGGAAATCGACAGGGCCGTTCTTAATCTGGACAATGACATTATCCCGGAATTGTCCGTCAAGGGGTTGAAACTCGAGGTAAGCTTGTTTCGCGCGGTCGTTATCCGATGGGGAGTAGACGAATGCCCGCCACATCACGACTCCACCATAGGGAGCAAGGGCATCTGCGAGCATGTTTGCTCCATCGGCGTGACTTCGTCCAAAATCCATCGGACCGGGCTGCCCTTCAGAATTCGCCTTTACCAGAAATCCTCCGAAATCAGGTATCAGACCATATATCTGCGCGGCTTTATTTTTCCACCATTGTTGCACTTCCGGAAGCAGAGGATCAGCTGATGAAAGTGAATCAAGTGCCATAGGAGATGCGAAATTCACCGACAGATAGGTCTTGATGCCATAAGGTCGGAGGATGTCAGCGATTTCCGCGACACGTTTAAGTTTTTCCTCGGAAAGGATCCTCGGAGAGGCATTGACATTGTTCAGCACGGCACCATTGATACCGACCCTTGCATTTATACGAGCATAGCGAGTGTAGAGGTCACGGTCGGTTTCAGACAGGGGCACATCCCATTTCCAGATTGAGTGTCCGGCATAGCCGCGTTCAACCGTACCGTCAAGATTATCCCAATGATTTAATATACGCAGAGGTAAAGCCGGAGAATCTGAAAAATGGTCAGGGATACCCCGGGGAGAACGCCGGATCAAGTCGTAAACTCCGTAAAGCGCCCCGACAGGAGTGGAGGCAAGCAGTTGCCAACCGTCCCGATTACGATGAACGATAAAACCTTCAGGTGGAACAGGGGCCTTGGCTATAACTTCAATTTGAACCCTATCAGCCCCGAAGAAGCGGTTAGCCTCACTTCTTGCAATTTCAAGTGTCGAGACAGAAGAGGCTGCGAAGACATGGGCTGCTATGAGTGAAAAAATAAAATGTAAGAGGTGTTTCATGGTGGAGAAATGTTTTTGCAAATTTAATTATTATATGATACGGATGCAAATTATTATGTCGCAGTTGTGTTTGGTTAGGTATATACATATTGTTGATTTTCAAGTGGGAGAAAATTAGGGATGTATAGAAATGTAACAAAATCGTATAAATTTGTAACATGTGATATTTTTATTTTGTGACATAAGCCGGAATTGGGAAAAATGCTTAAATTTGCACCATAAAGATCTATACATGAAACAACTCATAATACTACTATCGCTCCTTGCGGGCTTGTTTTTGTCGGCGGAAGAAGTGATTTCCCAGACACCGTCGACTTACCAAGGCCCCTCTTCCTCCTCGTATACCGGTTGGCTTTTTACCGGACCGGAGGCCGTCGCATCAGATTATACTTCCTTCTGTCAGGATTCCGACGGGTTCCTCTGGATCGGTACAGACCGAGGCTTGCTACGATTTGAAGGTAATAATTATGACACCTATACTTCAGATCCTGAAGTTGAGGGCTCAATAAGCGATAACCGCGTTTTAGAGCTTATGTGTGATACCAAAGGGCGCGTCTGGGTGGCTACTGCCAATGGCCTGAATCTATATGATCCTTCCACAGATTCATTTCAGGTGATGGAGTTGCCCATGTTGAATTTCTATGGTTATATCATAGCGTTAAACGAGCTTCCTGACAGTACAATTATTTTTGTGGTATCGGGTGTGGGTTTATATGTGATAAGTGAGGAGTCGGGCTCCCCGGTGGCGGTGCGGTATATGCCGAATCTTCAGGAGGAGAAAAATTTCAATACCTTGCTATGTCCGGCCGATGGAAAAATCTACACAGGCACCCGTTCAGGTGAAATATGTGTAATCGAGCCCAACGGAAAAAGCAGTCTGATAAAAGTAAGCGACAATTATATCAGAGATTTGGCTCTTGACAACCATGGTAATATCCTGGCAGCCGATGTCTCCCATATTTTCCGGATCAAGCTAAAAGAGAATAATCTTGTTGAGTCATTGTCGTCGGTTTCTCCTATCCATATCTTGTGTCTGGCAAGTTCAGGTGGAGATACAGTCTATGTCGGCACTTTTGGTGAGGGCCTGTGGTGTATTGAAGGGAATTCCAATACTGTGAAGCCATCTTCCGACATATATTCACCCTTCCTGACATTACGCACAGCTAACATCGGCTCCATCTACTGTTCTTCAGACGGCAATATCTGGCTTGGCTGCAATTATTATGGTATAGTGATGATTCCCCGGCGTCAACTCGCGTTTACTTATCGCAAATTGACTGATACTTTCAACGATTTCGCGGGAGGAATCAATGCTTTGACCACATGGAAAGAAAATGTCATTCTTGGACTGGATAATCAGACTCTTATGATGTTTTCCCCGACCGGTAAGTTACTTATGGCCACATCCATACCGGGCACTGATGTTATAAAATCTCTTACCTTGGTGGAGGGTGATAAACTTATAGTAGGAATTGAGAATAAAGGCCTTTATGAGGTCTCGCTTCCAGATGGTCAAGTCAGTCCTATGCTCAATGTGGAGGGCACCTTCCCTAATATCTATGTTGCCCCGGGGTTCGGCGATGATCTTTTTGTAGCTGTACATGGAGTGGGGGTGATGCGTTATAACCGGAAAACCGGTGAAAAGACTTGGTTGCCGATAGACAGTGACAGCAATCGTCTTACCAATTCATACGTCACTACACTTACCCGCACACATGATGACAAAATTTGGATGGGTATGTTCGGTGGCCTTGCTTGTTATGATCTCAGAGGCGATTCGCTTATGGTGATAGATCAGGCTCCCTTCAGGTCAGGCGCTTCTTACGCAGTGACAGAGACCGAGAAAGGTGAGATTGCCATTGGCACAAGTCATGGCCTGATCATCATAGATTCTGCCGGCAAAGATTTGAAAAAATATACCACAGCCGACGGTTTGGTATCGAATGATATCCGTGGATTGGCTATCGACCGTAAAGGAGGCCTTTGGATTTCCACATTACACGGCTTGTCATTTCTGAATCCGGCTGACTCTACTTTCGTTTCCTTTCATGGGGGCTACGGGCTTGTGGAGAATTCCTTCCGTAATATAGGGGCTACAGAGACGGGGCGCACCATATACACATCAAGTAATCTTGGAGTTACCTCTTTTTCTCCGGAAACAGTGCTTGCCCCGGGTTTCGGCTCAGATATAAAGATATCGGGCATTTATCTTAACGGTCACCGTCTTTCCCCCACGGTAAAACTGAGTGACCGGCCATTGGTGGAAGGGGAGGCGATGCGCCCGACAGCTCTTTATCTCCCGTATAAAGCCAATGCTCTTACGTTGCGTCTCACTACGATGGACTTCCGAGACGGGTCAAATGTTCAATACCGCTGGCAACTCGAAGGTTATAGCAAAGATTGGATCACCAGTGCTCCGGGAGAGTCCCTTATCTATCTTCCACATCTTGATCCCGGTAAATATAAACTTACCATACAAGCTATTGAGAATCAGATTCTGTCAGAGCCGCTTACAGTAGATATCAACATATCTGTACCATGGTATCTTTCCTGGTGGGCCAAGTTGATCTACTGGCTTCTTTTCATTACTTTGGTGACACTCCTGTTCATCGTCTGGAAGAGGAAACGTCAAGCCCGGGAAGACGAGGCGCGTATCAAGTTCTTTATGGATGTGTCACACGATATACGTTCTCCGATAACTTTAATCATGAGTCCTTTGGAATCACTGATGAAGGAGCCTTTCAGCAACGAGGTTAAGATGAAACTCCAAACTATGCACAGAAACTCACAGCGCATACTCAGTCTGGTGAATCAGCTTCTTGAGCTTCGGAAACTTGAGAAAGGGAAGCCGCGCCTTGCGTGTCGACTGACGGATATGAATGATTTTGTCAGTGAATTGGTAATGATGTTTACTCCACAAGCCTCGGAAAAAGGCCTTACGCTGACATTTCAGTCAGGGGAGGAGTTGCCCGCTATTTGGGTAGACCGCTCCAACTTTGACAAAATTCTTGTGAATCTGATTTCCAATGCGATAAAATATACTCCCAAAGGAGGAAATATAGTTGTAAGGAATTCCCTCATAGATAATCCGGAAATAGGTAAAGCGGTTGAGGTGAGTGTGATAGACAGCGGTATAGGTCTTGATTCAAAGACAGAACACAGATTGTTTGAACGGTTCTATCAGGGAAGCAATGAGACAGGCAGCATTAAAAGCGGTTTCGGCATAGGACTGGATCTCTGCAGACGTCTTGTAGAATTCCATCACGGTGTCATATCAGGCCGTAACCGCACCGACGGAGTTAAGGGAAGTGTCTTTGCTGTAGCGTTGCCGGTTGGCACTGCTTCATATACGACAGAAGAACTGATAGTCGAAGATAAAGAACCGGAAGAAGAAAGTGTAAGGGATGTGGTGCTCACTTCAACGCTTCCACAACCCGAAAATGAAGAGCGACCCATAAAATCAGGCGGTCAGAAGACCATACTCGTAATCGATGACGATGTGGAGCTGCGTGATTATATATGTGGATATTTAGGCAAGCATTACAAGGTGAAGAGTGCTCCCGATGGAGGAGAGGCACTTCGTATTATAGCTGAAAAACAACCCGATCTGATAATCAGCGATGTTATGATGCCCGTGGTGGATGGCCTCACACTATTGCAGCGACTTAAGAAAAACGCTGACATGCACCATATCCCGGTGATAATATTAAGTTCAAAGCAGGAAATCGCTGACCGTATGGCAGGTTGGGATCGAGGTGCGGACGGCTACTTAGGAAAACCTTTCCATATAGAGGAGCTGGAGGCTCTTGTTGAAAATCTTATTGACAACCGATTGAGGATGAAGGGAAAATTCTCCGGTGTGCAGGATACGGATGGCAAGATCGCCGCTCCCGAAATGAAAGGAAACGACGAGGCGTTGCTTGACAGAGTGATGAAAGTGATAAATCAGAATATCGAGGATCCCAAGCTTAATGTAGAAAAACTTGCTCAGGATGTCGGTCTCAGCCGTGCCCATCTCCACAGAAGAATGAAAGAGATGGTGGGTATGACACCAAGCGATTTCATACGTACCATACGTATGCGCCGTGCTTGTGAATTATTGCGCAAAGGAGATGTGGCCGTAACTCAGGTAGCATACAAGGTCGGGTTTACCTCACAGCCTCATTTCTCAACGATTTTCAAAAATTTTACCGGGTTCACTCCATCGGAATATCGTGATCAGGTGGAACGTGGCGACGTGACTGATGAAGCTATAAATAATTAAACTGACATATAATAAATGAGACTCAAGACTTTGCAGTTTATCTGTATTATTCTTGCACTTAATACAGGTGGTGTGAGAGGAGAGGTTACGTTGCCTTCGGTTATATCAGACGGTGTGGTTTTCCAACGGAATCAGCCGATTGTAATCCGGGGTAGAGGCCTACCCGGGGAGAGCGTGAAAGTGACTTTGGCTACAAAGAGCGGAGACTCGGTGGTTGGAGCCGACAGTACATGGAGTGTTACTCTTCCGGCTGTTGAGGCCGGCGGCCCCTATACACTTACTGCCAACGATAAGACAGTGGAGGATGTGCTTGTAGGCGATCTCTACTTATGTTCGGGGCAAAGTAATATGGAGTTGCCCGTCAACAGGGTGCTTGATTTTTTCCGTGAGGAGGCTGAGACTTACAATAACCCGATGGTGCGCGAGTTCAAGACACCCAAAGAATATGCTTTCCATGGCGCCCGTGATGATGTGTCGCCCGCACAATGGAAGAGAGCTGTGCCAGGAGTCAATGAACAGTTTGGTGCTTTGGTGTGGTTCATGGCTCACGATCTATATGAGCATAACGGCCATGTGCCGGTGGGGGTGATTAATTCAAGCTGGGGAGGGAGCCGTATTGATGCGTGGCTCAGTGAAGATGCCCTTAAAGATTACCCGGTAAGGGAGGCACGTCTTCGGATAGCCGAGGATGACACCTATCGTAACGGCTTGGAAGCTGCCGAGCGACGTGCTCAGAATCTTTGGTATGAGGTCATGAATCAGAATGATCCCGGTTATAGAGGTAATGATAAATGGAATTCTGTTGCTCTTGATGACTCTGCGTGGCCTACCGTCTCATTGCTTGGGGAAGAGTGGGGTAGTCGAGATGGCAAGGCCGTGAACGGTTCACATTGGCTACGCCGTCATGTAAATGTCGGAAGTGACAAAGCAGGCGAGCCGGCTGAACTGCGTTTGGGTTGTATCGTAGATGCAGATTCAGTATGGGTAAACGGACAGTTTGTCGGCTTCACGGCTTATCAATATCCCCCACGTATCTATAAAGTTCCGGCCGGAGTGCTTAAGGAGGGCGATAACGTAGTGACAGTAAGAGTAGTGAGTAATGCCGGGATACCCCATTTCGTTGAAGAAAAACCCCATAAATTCATATTCTCCGATGGCAGTGAGATCAATCTGGAAGGAGATTGGTTGTATCAAAGCGGCACCCCTATGCCTCCCACTCCCCCTGTCACAGACTTTTTCCAGACACCTTCAGTGCTATACAACGGTCTGATCTCACCCATGCTTAACTTCCCCTTCAGGGGAGTCGTGTGGTATCAGGGAGAATCGGATGTAGATATAAGTGATGAATATGCTTCATTGATGAAGTCATTGATGGCTGACTGGAGAGAAAAACTGAATGATCCCGATTTACCCTTCTTCATAGTGGAGTTGGCAGATTTCCTTCATCCGTCGGATATTGACGGACGTCGTAGCTGGGAGGAGATGCGTAAGGCTCAGCGAGAAGCTGCCGAGCAGACTCCTAAGGCCTGGTGGATATTGAATGGAGATGTTGGAGAATGGAATGACATTCATCCTCGTGATAAAAAGACACCCGGCATGCGCGTGGCGAAAAAAATTCGAGAAAATCCACATAGATAGATTTATAAACGAGGAGATGTTACAATGACACATAAGCTTGTGACAAAAAAATTTCTCTATGTGTCAGGTCGGAATGCAGATGTGACTTATCTTAACGCATGGTATTGAGATTTGCATTAATTTTGCATCAGAGAAATTTGATTAATTCCGAACGTACATCGGGATTTAGGATATAGGTTAGTTAGACATATAAACAGGTTAGTTAGAATTATCTTCGGTAGAGAATCCGGAGATTCCTTAGCCTCAAAATCTGATGACATGCACATCTCAAGAAAATTAAAGATTGTTTCAGGAACGGCGATATTACTCGCTACAATCCCCTTCTCTCCGAGCCAAGCCGGGGAGAAGGGCTTTTTTAATAATCCCGTAATATGGGCGGATGTGCCTGATCCGGATGTAATCCGGGTAGGGGATGATTTTTATATGGTCAGCACAACCATGCATCTTATGCCCGGTTGCCCCGTAATGCATTCTCGCGATTTAGTGAACTGGGAAACTATAGGGTATGTGTTCGACCGTCTGAATGACACACCCCGTTATGACCTAAATGGTGGCACCGTATATGGGAAAGGTCAGTGGGCTACATCGATAAGATATAAAGACGGACATTTTTACGTATTGTTTTCCCCTAACGACCAACCATACAAATCCTATATCTACACCACCACCGATCCGGCCGGTGAATGGAAATTGGTTACAAGAACAGACCATTTTCATGATGCCTCGCTTCTTTTGGATGATGACGGTAAAGCTTATGTATTTTATAATGGTGGCGATATAAAATTACGCGAACTTGCTCCTGATCTTTCCGGAGTAAAAGAGGGTGGAATCGATCAGATAGTAATTCATCCCGATTCAACCGAGACAGGGCTTCATGAAGGGAGCCGTGTGATAAAACATAACGGTAAGTATTATGCGTTTGTAATTTCCTGGCCTGCAGGGAAGCCCCGGCGTCAACTCTGTTATGTGGCTGATGATATCACTGGTCCGTATGAGAAACATGTGGTGCTGGAATCTCAGTTCGGTGGATTTCCATACGTTGGACAAGGTTGTCTCATAGACGATGCCGAAGGCAACTGGTGGGGGATGATTTTCCAGGATCGTGGAGGTGTAGGACGGGTTCTGACGCTCAATCCATGCCATTGGGAGGGAGATGTGCCCATGCTTGGCGACTCCGAAGGGAAGGTGCCTGCTATGGTGGAAAAAACTATCGTGCCTTTGGAGGCAGCCGGAGTGAACAGCTCGGATGAATTTTCCGACGGGAAGAAGTCTATTCTGTGGCAATGGAATCATAACCCTGTGGACGAGGCATGGAGTCTGACAGAAAGAGAGGGTTATCTCAGGCTCTATACCACTACTCCGGTAGACAATCTCTATGAGGCACGCAACACCATAAGCCAGCGTATGACAGGTCCACTGGAGAAGGGGGTGGTGAAACTTGAGACAGGAGGCATGAAAGCCGGAGACAGAGCCGGCTTTGCAGCGCTCAACGGAGATAGCGGTCTACTGACAGTAGAGGTTAATGATGATGGTAGCTACATAGTGTGCGGCAGCTCATCCGTGAGGTTAGGAGAGGGCCATACTGTGGCGGCTACTGTAGATAAAGAATGGGCCAGAGTGCCATTTACAGGAGATAAAGTATGGTTTGCCATCGATACAGATTTCAATCCCGGTCAGGATATGGCACGTTTCAGTTACAGTCTTGACGGTGATGAATGGCATCCTATAGGGGAGCCGTTTAAGATGATATTCGATTATCGACGCTTCTTTATGGGCACACGATATGCAATCTTTAATTATTCTACCGCTCAATCCGGTGGCTATATAGATGTAGATTGGTTCAGATTACAGCGACCTGATACGGCTTTGTAGGGATTTCTGTCGTCAAAATGTGACAAGGAATTATAGTTTTCTGAACTATAATGGGATAGCGATGTTAGATCAGGCTGCATGTTACGTATTTGAATGTATTTGCAATAGGATATTCATGGTTTATTACAAATTGGAATTCATACAAGATTTAAAATATTGTAGTTAGGTAGTTAAAAGTTTAATTTTGCACTGTGAAATAAACTAATTAGTATCCAAATAACCTGACCCATGAAACACCAGCAAACTCTAATTGCCATGACAGCTCTGCTTCTTCCCTTGTCACTTCTTGGAGGTTGTTCAGCTTCGTCGAAAGGGGTGGAGCCTCAGAGTTCGGTAGCGATTTTCGATTCGTTCCACTATTCGGGGGAAGATGACTATTACAAACAGAATCCTCTACCCGCTGAGAGTTCGTTCTACAATCCGGTGCTCGCAGGATGGTATTCCGATCCATCAATTACGACAAACGGAAAAGGCGACTACTTTCTGGCGCTCTCATCCTTCACGTTCTATCCCGGCGTACCCCTGTTCCACAGTCGGGATTTAGTAAACTGGGAGCAGGTCGGGCATATTCTTGACCGTCCTTCACAGCTGCGTAATATGGATAAGCAGCATGTGAGCGGCGGTATCTTTGCTCCTGATATTGCCTATAACCCCGCCAACGAGACCTATTATATGATTACCACCAATGTCGGTGACGGGAATTTCTTCGTTAAGACTCAGGATCCGTTCGGCGATTGGAGTGATCCCATTATGTTGCCTGAAGTGCAGGGTATAGATCCGGCGTTCTTTTTTGATAAAGACGGCAGAGGTTACATAGTCAATAATGACGATGCTCCCGATTACAAACCGGAGTATCCGGGCCACCGTACAGTGCGTGTGGTTGAGTTCGATCCCAAAACTGATAAATGTATAGGGGAGCGTAAGATTGTAATCAATAAAGGAAGTCGTCCCGAAGAAAAGCCTGTCTGGTGTGAGGGTCCCCATATTTATAATGTAGACGGCACTTATTACCTGATGACAGCCGAGGGAGGCACAAGCGATTGGCACAGCGAGGTGATCTATCGAGGTCCTACACCCTTCGGTCCTTATACCCCTTATGCCGGCAATCCTATTCTGACCCAGCGTACGCTTGATCCGAGCCGTGAAAATCCGGTGACCTGTGCCGGTCATGCCGACCTGGTACAGACGCCCGAAGGGGACTGGTGGGGAGTTTTCTTAGCCTGTCGTCCCGTGGAAGGAAATAAAGAGAATCTCGGTAGGGAGACTTTCATGCTTCCGGTAAAATGGACTGATGACGGCTGGCCTCTCTTTTTGGAAAATGGATCGACCGTGCCTCTCCTGGTGGATAAACCCGGAGTCACACGAAAAGAGAATCTGACTTTCGGAAATTTCAAGCGTGAGGACCAGTTTAATGATTCCACTCTCGACCAGGCCTGGTTAACTTTGCGAGGACCTGCTACCGATTATTATTCTCTTACAGACAATCCCGGACATCTCACCCTTAAATGTGCAGATGTAAAATCTACTTCAAAAGAACCCTTGCCGTATGTATGCCGTCGTCTGCATCATCATAATTTTACGGCCGATACTCACATGACATTCCTTCCTGAGCATGACAGCCAGCTTGCCGGAATGCTTCTTCTCAAAGATGAGACTCATCAGTATCTACTTGCACGCACCAAGAAAGGGGAAGCGCATAAACTTGAAGTCCGTAAGATTACCGAAGAGGGGAGTCACACCATTGCCGAGGTTCCCGTTACTTCAGATCTTTCAGCTGTAGATATAAGAATAAGCGGGAACGGACTTGTCTACGGATTTCATTACTCTACCGATGGAGGTAAAAACTGGCAGAGTATTGCCGATGGGGTAGATGCCGGATTTACTTCTACAGCTGAAGCCGGTGGCTTTACCGGTACAATGGTAGGTCTATACGCATCCAATGCCGAAGTACTCGATTAAGAATAGACCACCCGTATTATCAGTAATCCCTACCTTTTGATTAACCTACACATGAAAAAATCATTACTTACATTCAGTTCCCTATTGATATCAGTCGGTGCCATAGCAACCAATCCGGTGGT
>CAZPHL010000048.1:0-18785 GCA_964586465.1 uncultured Sangeribacter sp. | reverse complement strand
ATATCAAGGAAAACCTATCAATAAATTCTATATTGACGGCAATGATTTTATCGGAGGTCAATATAATCTTGCCACTGATAATATTTCCCATAAAGATGTAAAGTCAGTGGAGGTGATGGAGAATCATCAGCCGGTGAAAGCTCTTGAGGGTATAGAATTTCCGGAAGAGGCGGGTATAAATCTAAAGTTGAAGGAGGATGCCCGTAGCCGTTGGGTGGGAGTAGCCAAAGGAGGTATAGGTGTGACGCCGATTCTCTATGATGCTTCGGTTTATGCTATGAGAATTGCTCCTAAGATACAGAATATCGTGACCTTACGGGCCGGAAACACAGTCTGGAATCCATATACACAGATAAGAGAACATAATTTCGATGATATGTTTTCATCTGATTATTCTGAAAAGCTGTGGCCCGAGTATATAGATGCTGACAATATAAATATCCCTTTGAGTGAGAAACGTACTCGAGACAACCTGTCATGGATTGGAAGCAATATATCAGCCTGGAAGAGGGGCGACACTTCAATGAGAATGAAACTGAACTATATCGGTGACAGACTTGATTACGCCTCCGGAGTAGTAACGGATTATTTCAGCCAGTCAATACCCGATTTCGTACAAAACAACAGACTTCGTAAACAGTCACATGACGTCTCGGCTCAATTCAATGCTGAGGTTAACAAGCGTGGTTATTTCCTAAAGGAGAAGCTGCATGTCGGATGTATATGGAATAAAAGCGGCTCGGAAATTTCCGGCAGTTTTGATGTGGCTCAAAATGTAAGACGCAGAAAACTCTCAGCCGTAAATGATCTGAAACTTGTAAAACGCAATGACAAGAAGCTCTTTCAGTTGATTTCCCGCAATTCGTTTTATCATTCACCTGACAGACTTTACGTATCCGGTTCCGAGGAAGTTCAACAGAGTCTCAATATAACCGATGTGAGAAGTTCTACGGAAACCAAGTTCGGCAGATTCTCCCGATTTTGGAAATTTTATACCAACTTGGGTCTCGATTTAAATTATCACCGCATGAACACACGACTCATGGGTATGAATGAATTTGATAACAACGGTATTATAGACGCTTTCCTTTCAAGTCTTTATGTAACCCCACAGATTGATTATGACCGTAATAGCTGGAGGATTTCTTTTAAAGCGCGGGTGAAATGGCTTCATCACAATATCAATAGTGGTCATGACTATCTCAATCTTATGCCTCGTTTCACTGTTAACAAGAAAACGTCTTCGAAATCAGAATTGTCAGGCTCGATTGCCTACCGTCTCAGCTCTCCGGAAGCGTATATGAACCTTAATCTGCCGGTTCTATCTGACTATAGAAACTTATTTGTGTCAGGTGACTTCAAAGATTATACTCAGGAGTTATCTTCAACACTTACATATCGTTATCGGAATCCGCTCAATTCATTCTTTCTGAATTTGTCTGTCACCTACAACTATGCCCGTTCAGGGATGATGTCGCATCAGATTTTTATTGATGATTTCATCATATCAACATACGCAGATAAGATGTCGAATAAAAATAACTGGTTTTTCAACGGAGGTGTAAGCAAAGGTCTTGGCCATAGCAAAATGGTGATTGGCTGTGAGATTAATTCCTCTTTAACCTCTGCATCTACCATGAGAGATAAAGCAATAATTCCATACAGACAATTAACATCCGGAGTAAAGCCATATTTTAAAGGTAGCGTCTTACGGTGGCTCTCCTTGAATTATGATGCACAATATAGTTATTCAATGTTGAAGTTAAGGGAGGAAAGAAGTGATACCCATTCCTTTGTCGAGAATCTGAATGCTACGGTGTCACCGGATGACAGAGTGCATCTCACATTCGGAGCCCAACATTTTCTCACACGTTTCCCTGAAGGTCACACAGATAATACCATACTTCTGGACGCCTCTGTTATCTGGGCACTAAATGCCCGTGTCAGAATGTCGTTGACCGCAGATAATCTTTTGGATAAGAGAATATATTCCTACGTGAGCTATGGTACAATGACGCGGTCGGAACACACTTTCCGGCTCCGACCGCGTAATATACTTTTCTCTTTGCAATACAGATTCTGAAATTGGATTATCCTTACGATAATGATTTTGCTAATTGTAAAGCATGAAGAGGGATAATTTATAGATTAGAGTAGAGGAAACGCTTAATACTGCGTTTAGGCGTTTTCTCAAACTCTTCTTCCATTATTTTATACCTGTTAAGACGATTGTAGGATTCAAGTTTATTATTTACATTTTTCAGGTTATTGTCCATAATCTTTTCAAGGGCCTCACGATTGATACCGGCTTTCTCTGCTGCCTCGAAATCAGGATGTATAAGAGCCACAAGTTTGCCGTGATCATCAATAACCAGAGATTCATTGACAAAGGGCATATTATTGATCACCTGTTCAATCTCTTCAGGATAAATGTTCTGACCTGAAGGTCCGAGAATCATTGTTTTGGAGCGTCCGTTGATTGATATGAGTCCGTCCGCATCAATCGTACCCATATCGCCGGTGTTCATCCATCCGTCGTTGTCGGGCATCACCTCTTTGGTAGCTTCCTCATTCTTGAAGTAACCTTTCATCACGTTGTCACCTTTTACCCAAATGTTACCCGGTACGTGCATGGGATCCGGTGAATCTATCCTCACCTCCATACGGTCGACAATCTCACCTACAGTATGCGGTTTTGACATCTCCGGTGGAGCATAAGTGAGCAACGGGCCGCACTCTGTCATGCCATAGCCGACAGTGATAGGGAATTTGATTTTATAAAGGAATTTTTCAACTTCAGCGTTGAGAGGCGCACCACCGATGATAATTTCCTGCACCTGACCTCCGAATACCTTTATCAACTCTTCACGCACCTTTGAATATATACGGGTATTGATGAAAGGTATCTTAAGAAGGAAACTCATCATTGGAGTCTGAAGCTTGGGGAATACGTTAGAACGTATTATTTTCTCGAGCACGAGAGGCACGGTGATGATAAGTTTCGGACGCACTTCGGCAAATGCGGAAAGTAGCACACGAGGTGATGGAGCTTTGGTGATGAAATAGCAGTGACATCCTTTTACAAATGGATGAAGCATTTCGATCACCATTCCATAAAGATGACCCAAAGGAAGCATATTCACCATACCGTCGCCCGGTTTAAGGAAAGAAAGATGGTCGATACAGTAACGTATGTTGCTCCAAAGAGAACGATAGGGGAGCATTACACCTTTGGAAGCTCCGGTAGAACCGGAAGTATAGTTAATGACACATATTTCCTCAGGAGAGTCGTGATAATAATTTACATCTCCCGGTGTGAATGCCTTAGGATACTTCATGCCGAATACCTCGTTCAGATCATCATTGACAGAAGTGAGTTTTTTAGAACGTGAGAGTGGCATGCCCTTTTCACTCAGGAAAAATGCACCTACAAGAGCAGGGAGCTTTTCGGGATCAAGTTTCTTCCAGATAGAAGCATCAACAAACAATAATTTTGCCTCACTATGATTTACAAGCGTGTGGATATTGTCAGGTTTGAACTCATGCAGGATGGGCACAGCCACCACCCCTGAAGTGAGACACGCGATAAAGACGACAGCCCAGGTGGCTGAATTTTTACCACAGATGGCCACTTTGTCTCCCGGAACTACACCGGCCGCATCAAACAACAGATGCAGTTTCTCGACATATTCGGCAACTTCGGAAAATTTATAGCTGATACCTCCTAAATCGGATAATGCCATAAGTTCCCAGTTATTTTTTATAGCGTCTTCAATAATATGGTTAAGGGAGCGGTCATCCCAGGGTTTGATATTGTTAACTTTCGTATTGTCTGCCATAGTATATAACCTGTAGATATAATTAAAAAAACAGTTCTTTGTGGAATCGGATAAAATCGATTCAGATAATGAATTATCAGTATTATAACAACTCTTAACCACGTTTTGTTAACAAATAAAAAATGGAGCCGGATAATGACGGCCCCATATCAGGATAAAAAGCTATTCAGTTTTCAATCTCAGTCGTAGAACGAGTATTTGAGCGTCTCCATCGGTATTTTACCTTCCATATATATCACATCGACGCAATTGCCTCCGTTTTGTGTTACGACGAGAAGATTAAGTATATATTTCCCGTCTTTAGTGAGGGTAGCCAGAACGTCATATCGGTAATTGTTTTTTTTCTTAGTGGTAAGAGTGTCCATGTTCTTATCCTTTTTGATGCGATGGATAATATCCCATAACTCATCATCCTGTCCATTTACCATAGTGGCAATATTCTCGATCGACGTTATGTCGCTGCTTTTTATAGGAAGATTGGAATACTCCTGAGGTGAAATAAAAGTATCGCCCATTACCTTAAGCATGGTTGGGGAGACATAGCTGTAGGTATAGTTGGGTTTCATGGAGAGGTCCTCGAAATATTTGGTCGGATTTCCTGCCATCAGGGGAAGGAAAAACAGATTTGCGATAACTATAGTTATCAGTCGGATATGAAATTTCAATTGCATGTGGTGTAGATTATTGGTCAGTTATTATTTGAGTCTAAATGTAATCAATGGTTTAACCGAGAAATCATATTGCATGAAGCGGGGCAGAGGATATTCTCGCCAATTCGTCGGAGACAACCTCGAAAGTCTCGTTGGCTCCCATTATGGCAGAGTTGACCGTCGCGATAGATTCAAAAACATTGTCGAAAGCCTGGCTGAGGGTTGTGAAAGGTTGCACCACCAGTTGCGAGGGGTTGACAGTGGCTTCAGCTATCATAGGCACGATCTCTTGTATCGAGGGAAGAATATCGGGAAGATTGAGACTGGCAGTGATAGCTGCTAAAGAAGGATTAGTGACCTGTTCCGGAATATAGACATATTCCGGCTGACTATCCGTGGCCCGATTAGAAGATGCTGTACTTGTAGCGCGATTACGTTGCGGAGCCTGAACCGGTTCGGTTGCCGTAATGGCGGAGATAGGGAGCTGTGAGCCTATTTCCGATGTTCCCTTTTCAGATGTGCCGGCAATATATATGGTAGGGATTTCAGCTTGCTCCGTGGTGCCGTGAGTTGTGTGGAATTGTCTGATTCCAACTGTAAGAAGCAAGGCGGCACAAGCTGCGGCGCTGCCGGCCTTCAGCCAACGCCATCTTATCACGGAGCGAGAGGCGAGTCTGCTGATATGGGCATCCAATCTGTTTTCAAGGTCGGCGGGGGTATAGCTTTCCAACCGTGAAATCGAAGCTTTTGAGTATTTTTCAATCGCAAGAATTGATTTTAAATCGCTTTCGAGTTGCCTGTCAAGGTCATGCGGAGGTTCACTCAGATATTTTTCGGCAAATATCACCAGCTGTTTTATATCAGCAGGGGATATCAAGCCCTCGAAATAGTCATCGAGTAATGACCTGAGAGTGTGTTCCTGAGCTATATGTATATTATTAATGTCAGTCATTAAAATCGGTTCCCTTTTTATTTTATTATCCATGTTATCCATCCTTTGTAAAATTTGAAAATAGTTGCCTGAGTTTCTTCCTCCCTCTTGACAGGAGTACTCTTACATTATCATCGGAGAGACCGGTAGCCTTTTTGATTTCACTGTTAGACAATCCGCTCACCGCACTCATTATTACCACCTTTCTTTGATTTTCAGGCAATTGAGAGAGCATTTTTGATACTGTGCGGATGTCTTCCTTGTTCTCGAATGCTTCTACCGGATCGGGATTGGAATCTGCTAAATCCGGAGGAGGGTCAGAGAACCGGTCGAATCGACGCCTTCGGCGTGACAGTGTTGAGACTGCTATATTTCTGACAGTGACAGTGGCGTAGGCCTCTACATTATCAAGCTGTTCAAGTCGGCTGCGGTTTTCCCATAGCTTGGTCATAGTCTCCTGAATACAATCTGCCGCATCGCTCTCGTCCGACAGGATTGAGAGCGCGTAAGCGAAAAGGTATCTGTGGAGCGGCATTATGCAGCTTTTGAATTGAGCTTCGTTCACGTAGGAATGTCATCTTTTACTATAACGACACAAAAGGGTTGAAAATGTTACACTATCAGATTATTTTTTTGAAAAGCCTACAATACTATTCGGCCACATAATGTAACATTATATACTGCCCGGAAACTTACTGCCGGAAAGGTGTGGGGGAGATAGGTAGAGCAGAAGAGGCGGGTAGAATAAAAATGAGGAAAATATTTATATAACGTGTAAAATATTAAGCTATAGGCTTGAACCATATTCAGTAAAAAAATGTTTTAAATTCGGAAATGAGAAACAAAAGCAGTTCTCAATTAGACGATACCCCTTCCGTCCAGGCAGAGGTTTTGCTTAAAAGGCAATTTGCATTTTAGTTAAACTCACCAAAAGGATTAACAATTTAATTATATTAATAAATTATATTATGAATACAGCTCCTCTCAGTGGTATTAAAGTAGTAGACTTCACAGAAGTTCAGTCAGGACCTTCATGTACACAGATGCTTGCATGGCTTGGTGCCGATGTTATCAAAATCGAACGTCCCGGTGTAGGTGACGCCACTCGTAAAGAACTTCAGTTTAATCCCGATCTTCCTTCTTATTATTTCCTTCAGCTTAACTCTGATAAGAAATCTCTTTCACTTGATGCAAAGACTCCCGACGGTAAGGAGATTCTTACAAAACTTATCAAGGAATGTGATATATTCGTAGAGAACCTCCATCCGGGAGCTATGGATAAGCTCGGTTTCTCATGGGAAGCTGTTCACAAACTCAACCCGAAATGTATCTACGGTACAATCAAAGGTTTCCCGGTTTCTTCAAAATATAAAGATCTTAAGGCTTACGAACCAATCGCACAGGTGACAGCCGCTGCCGCCTCAACCACCGGTTGGTTTGAAGGTGAATATAATATTCCTACTCAGAGCGGTGCCGCTCTTGGTGACTCAAATACAGGTATGCACCTCCTTATCGGTCTTCTCGCCGCTCTTCAGCAGCGTAACAATACAGGCGAAGGTTGCTATGTATATCAGTCAATGCACAATGCATGTCTTAATCTCTGCCGTATCAAGACCCGTGACCAGCTTACACTCGACAAGATCGGTTATCTGACACAGTTCCCGCAGTATCCTAACGGTAAATTCGGTGATTGCGTTCCTCGTGCCGGAAATATCGAAGGTGGTGGTGTGCTCGGTTGGACTTACAAATGTAAACCCGCCGGTGATATGGATTCAGCCATCGATGCGAACAACTATGTATATGTAATCCTTCAGCGTGGTGCTAAAGACTTCGAGCTCTTCTGTCAGGCTACAGGATTCACTGATTGGCTCACCAATCCTGATTTCAATACAGCTGATGCACGTGACCGTCACAAACAGGAGATTTACAAACGTGTCGGTGAGTGGACTGCCGACAAGACCAAATTTGAGGTTACTGAAATTCTCGGTAAATATGGTGTGCCTGTTGGTCCGGTGCTCTCTACTAAGGAGATAATGTCCGACGAAAGTCTATATGACGGCAACACACTCGTAAGAATTAACCAAGGTGGTGAGATCGGTGAATTTGTCACTGTAGGATGCCCCTTCACAATGTCTAACTATCAGCCTACTTATGGCCCATGTCCTACACTCGGTGGTAACACAGATGAGATTCTTAAGGATCTCGGTTATACCGACGAGCAGATGGCAGAGTTCGCTAAGAACGGTACGACAAAACCACTTCCTGACGGAAAGATGTAATTAAGCTAATAAACCTAAGATCCCCTTCCAAACCGGAAGGGGATTTGAGGAAATAAAGGTATAGGTTATAAAAACAATAAAATCATTATCAAAGAAGAACACAAAATTATGAATACAGATAATTCAGCCGCCAAAGAAGCTCCTAAATTTCCGGAACAGGTGACCGGTATGTACATTCTTGCCGAATCATTGCGTCGTCTGGGCCTCATGAACGTATATGGCCTTGTTGGTATACCGGTTACTGAAGCTGCATACGCGATGCAGAAAGTTGGTATGAATTTTTATGGATTCCGTTTTGAGCAACAGGCCGGTATGGCCGCAGCTACCTACGGTTATCTTACCAAGAAACCGGGTGTATTGCTGACGGTTTCTTCTCTCGGCTTCCTTAACGGCCTGACAGCTACTACCAATGCTACGGTCAACTGCTACCCGATGATACAGATTTCCGGTGCCAGCGATCCAACAATGGTAGATATGAATGTGGGCACCTACGAGCAGCTTGATCAGCTTAACACAGCCCGTCCGCTTGTAAAGGCTGCTTTCCGTTGCTCTTACGCAAAAGATATTCCGTCGGCTGTAGCCCGTGCTTACAGAGCTGCTGTGAGCGGTCGTCCCGGTGGCGTATATATCGATATGACCACACCGGCCCTCGGTGAAGTCATGGATCGTGCCGAAGCTGAAAAGCTTTTCTATTCACCCGTTGATATCGCTTCTCCTGTAGCTCCAAATCAGGCAAGCGTTGACCGTGCCGTAGAACTCCTTCTATCAGCCAAACGTCCTGCTATCCTTTTGGGTAAAGGCGCTGCTTATGCACAGGTAGATGATAAGATCAAGACTTTGATCGAGACTTATAAGATTCCTTATCTTGCGATGTCGATGGCTAAGGGTCTTATGCCGGATAATGGTGAATACAGCGCTTTGAGTTGCCGTTCTGATATAATGGAGAAAGCTGATGTGGTCATGGTGATCGGTGCACGTATCAACTGGATGCTTTCATTTGGTAAAGGCAAATGGAATCCGGAAGGCAAATTCATTCAGCTTGACGTAGAGCCGGAGGAAATTGACCGCAACGTGCCGATAGCTGCTCCGGTAGTAGGTGACATGGGAGAGAGCCTCGACATGATACTTGCCGCTATGAAGGGTAAGACTATGCAGGCTGATCCGGCATGGCTCGCATCACTTCAGGCAGAGACAAAGGCTAAGAACGCTAAGTTCGCCGAACGTCTTGAGAAAGCAAAAGCCGACAAACCGATGACTCACTGGAGTGCATTGGCAGCCATCAAGCCTGTCTTGGCCGAAAATCCTGATGTAATTCTCGTAAATGAGGGTGCCAACACACTTGATGATACACGTGACACAATAGATATGGTCACTCCTCGTCACCGTATTGACTGTGCAACTTGGTCAATCATGGGTATGGGTATGGGTTCCTGCGTTGGCGCAGCCACATCAGCTCCTGAAGGAAAAAGTGTAGTTGCCATTGAAGGTGACTCTGCATTCGGATTCTCAGGTATGGATTTCGCTACAATCTGTAGATTTAAACTTCCTGTAACAGTGGTAATTTTCAATAACGGTGGTATTTACAATGGTATAGGTGTCAATCCTTCAGGTGGTGACGCACCCGCTCCAACAACCTTGGATATCAATGCTAAGTATAACCTTATCGGTGAGGCTTTCGGAGCCAAGAATTATCGTGTGGACAACATGGAAGATCTTGCAGCGGCTCTTAAAGAGGCGATAGCATCCAAACAGCCTTGTCTGATTGACGTGCAGCTGGCCGCTGATTCAGGTAAGGAATCAGGTCATATCGGCTATCTTAACCCGACTCCACTTATCGATTACACGGTATAATGGCTATATAATTGTTTATAGAAATTATTTTAAAATTCTGCTATGGATATATCTCATGTTATTCTATACGCCATTGTGCCTATCATAGTGGTGATGCTTGCGGGCTTCATTGCCGGTAAGAAAGGAGCGTTCTCCGGAGAGGATGCAAAGAAATTTAATAAAGTCGTTCTTGACTTCGCGTTGCCGGCAGCTCTGTTTGTCTCAATTGTTCAGGCTTCACGTGAGGATCTTGTGAAAGACATCAAGCTGACAATAGTGTCGACCATAGGTATCATGGCCTGTTTCATGATAGTCTATTTTGTCTTTAAATACTGTTTTAAGAAGAACACAGGTGCGGATGCCGCCGTTTCAGCGTTGATCAGTGGTTCACCGACAATCGGGTTCCTTGGTTTTGCCGTTCTGGAGCCGATTTTCGGAACTTCACCGGCCGTGGCGCTTGTCGTAGCAATCGTCGGTATCGTAGTTAACGCTATCGGTATTCCTGTAGGTTTGTCATTGATGAATGCCTCTCTTGAGAAGCAGAAGCCCGGTTCGACCAAGAAGGAGAGTGCTTGGAAGCCTGTGATTCATGCTCTTGAGCAACCTGTGGCTTGGGCGCCGATTTTGGCCGTTATCTGGGTGGTTGTCGGAATTCCATGGCCCAAGGAACTCAGTCCATCATTCGACCTTATCGCAAAGGCTAATGCATCAATGGCCGTATTCTCAGCCGGTATCACACTTTCAGCTATCAAGATTCAGATCAACTGGCAGGCTGTGCTCGGTTCAATCATGAAGATGATCATGATGCCTGCAGTGGTTTTGATCTTAGGCCTTATCTTCAAGATGGATCCTCTGAACCTCAAGATGCTTGTAGTGGCAGCTGCCTTGCCACCGGCCTTCTCCGGTATTATCATTGCGGACGAATATGACACATACGTTGCCACCGGTACTTCATCACTTACTTTGTCAGTGATACTCTTTATCGGATTCTGTCCTCTTTGGATCTGGCTCACCCAGCTCGCACTCACTCACTTCTAAATAATAATCTCAGGTTTATAAACTCCGACCCTGTGGTTGGGCTATATTAATCGAATGATCTGTTATAGATAGGATTTATAAATATCATATATAATGAAAAAAAGACGACTCTACACGCGAGTCGTCTTTTTTTTATCTGTATTTATATCCTTCGCCGGACATAAATAGCAGTTACAAAGCAAAGGGATAATTGACACTCAACACTTAATCTTGATTTGATTAACAATTTTTAATAAATTTTGATATAAAATATATTTGAAAAATAATTTAGTTTATAAAATAAATATATTAGCTTTGCAACTGAAATAAGGGCTTTATGACCATAAACCTATAAGGACGCAATGAAATATAGATACTTAGCCTCGATATTCACGACCTTAGCCTTGAGCTTTCTCAATGCTAAGATTGCTCATGGTCAAACCGAACTATCAGATTCAACAAGTTACTACACAACATTACAAGAGCTTGTGGTCAATGCTCCCGAAAAGACCAAGGATGGAAACAAGGATACGTACTATCCGACTGACAGGCTAAAGAATTCATTGTCGACATCATCACAACTCTTGGCAGGGTTGCAGATTCCTGAGTTGATTGTTAACCCGGCTACGGGTGAGATTGCAATTTCCGGAGGTGGCAAACCGGAAATAAGGATCAACGGGCGCCCGGTATCCAACACCGAGCTTTTGGCTATTTCCGCCAAGGATATTACAAAAGTGGAATATATGTCAAATCCGGGAGTGAGGTATGGCAATGCGGCAGGTGTGGTTGAGATCACGGTAAAAAGAAAAAACGAAGGCTATGGCGTCATGCTCAATCTGCTCCGGTCGCCAAATCGTGGTTGGGGTGACTATACCCTTGGTGTGAAATATAGCGCAGGTCGCAGCGAATGGAGCTGTGACTATCATTCCAATCCGATGTGGCGGATGGATTGCTACCGGGATAATGTAGAGAGAGTTGATTTGGGTAGTTGCGGGAAGATAGAGCGACGGGAGCGAGGAATAAAAACGCCCAACAGAATGGTGACACACAGGACCTCTCTCCAATATTCCTACGCTAATAAGTCATTGATACTGTTTAATGTTCAAGCAAGATTGCTTCGGAAGAATGACCGTTATGCGTCCAAAGGCAATATAACGACTGATATCAACGGCTTTGTTACTCAGGGAATTGAAATGGAAATTGCACCCTTTACATCATGGCAGGGAGACCTTGACTTATATCTTCATTGGAAAATCAATAATCGTAACAAAGTTTATTTCAATGTCGTACCATCTATTCTGAATTCTAACAGCGAACGTATATACGAGAGTGACGGGATTTCAATTGATAATCAAATCAAGACCAAGGGATATACTCTACTTGCGGAAGCATTGTGGGAAGGTCGCATCGGCAGGGGAATGCTCACCGCCGGATTTCGTGAGGACCTTAGAAATACCAAAGCTGAGTATAAGATAGTTGATGCTCAGTTCAAAGACCATAGTTCCGAAAGCCATTTCTTTGCAGAATGGAATCAAAGTGTCGGAAATTTACGCTACAATGTTGGTATAGACGGAACACTGTTTAATCTTTCTTCTCCAATCTCAAAAAGTTATTTCAATATTGTTCCCAAATTGTTCATACGCTACTCACCGTTTTTATGGGGAGGAATAAGTCTTACTATGGATGGCAACGCAGTGAATCCAACTATCACGCAACTGAACCCTATCCGCCAACAGATTGACAGATACCAATATTCCGAAGGAGATTTGGATCTCAGTCCGTATAAGACATGGAAATCATCCATAGAGTTTGATTTTAATATAAAGGATATGCACGGAAAATTGTCGTTTATCGATAAGTATGCCCAACGGCCTATAATGGGAGGCAAAGACCTTGAAGATGACAAGATCATTCAAAGCTTTTATAATTCGGGGTTCCACAATGATTTCATAATCAAGGGACAAATCAGAATGCCACTCATTATTAAAAGTCTGACATTGAGTATCGAAGGTGGATGGCATTTGATGATGAGCGATGGGGTGAATTACCGGCATCGGTATTCTCAGGCGTTCGTAAACGCGCAACTTATGTTGATGGTTGGAAGGTGGTGGTTCATGGCAAAATATAACAATGCATATAATGAATTATGGGGCGAGTTGATCAGCAGTGTGAACAACAATCTTCTTAATTTCGGAGTTGGCTACCGCTACAAAGATTTTACCTTTATGGCCGGAATTGTCAATCCAATCGGTAATGTAAGTCTCAAAAGCCGTGACTTGTCGCAATTGGCTGGATACGAGCGCATCTACCATGCAGCCTCTACCAACTGCCTTGCATGGTTAGGCGTATCTTTTAATCTTTACAAAGGGAAAAAAAGGACTGCCACCCAAAAGAAAATCAATAATACAACAATATACGAAACAGTTAAAAACGTACAAAAATGAAAAGACAACTAATTGTTATGGCCGCCTTTCTTCTGGCAGCCGGTGCATTTGCCGAAGACTGTGGTAAAACTTCACAACTCAGATTCTTGGAAATTCCTTTTACAGAAGGGAAGTTGTTTGTTTCCGTGTCATTTGGAGATACTTCGGTTCTGGCAAAAGCATTGGAAATAGAAGAAGACACCCTCTCTATCGACGCTGATCTTTCATCCTACTACGGCAAGGAACTCCATGTCCGCGCATTTCAGGATTTAAACGGAAACAACACACTTGACTTTGACGAATACGGGCGTCCGACCGAACCATGCCTTCAGACAGTCATCACACCTGAAGCAGACACAACTGTAATAGATTTCCAACTGGTGCAATATTGAATTTGCCCTACAAATTCCTGAAAATTAGTTGACGAAATATGTTTATTCTGCCAACTAATTTGTAATTTTACATTTGTTTAGAACAATAGTATGTAATGTATCCCAAGGAAAGTCTTGATATAATAGCAAAAATGATGAACGACACGCGCAACAACGTGATGCGCGGTGCCGTTAGTCCGCTATTGGCATGGGGATGGACCTCCTTTGCGGTTTCATTGTTGGTTTGGGCCGGATTGCGGTTTACCGGAAATGCCGGCTGGAACTTCGCATGGTTTCTGATACCTCTCATCGGGTGGCCCCTTCTACGGTGGTTGAGACCCTCAGATCGTGGCATCATTACCGCAATATCCCGTTCTTTGGTGGTGATATGGAGGATGCTGACTGTGCTGATTGTTGTGTTCGCTCTCATCTCATTCTTTGTCAGGTATAATGTGCTGTCAGTCATTCTTCTGTTACTGGCTATCGGCTCATTTATCACCGGTGAGCTTATCCGCTATCCATTTCTTAAATACAGTTCAGTTTCCGGTTTTATACTTTCAGCGTCGATGTGGTGGCTATCGGGACTTCCGCAGATACTGATATTCGCAATTTCGATGATCACGATGATGATTATCCCGGCATACAAAATCAAACAGGAATTACATAAAGAGAACAATGATAGAGCTTAATCCCATAATACATTCACAACTGCGGCTGTCTATCCTTTCGATATTGATGAGTGTGGAGGACGCAGACTTCATGTATATAAAGCAAAAGACTGAAGCCACGATGGGCAACCTGAGTGTACAGATAACAAAACTTGAAGAAGCCGGTTATATTTCTGTGGAAAAAACATTTCAAGGGAAACGTCCTCGTACCGTCTGCCGCATGACAGATGCAGGTCGAGAAGCTTTCTTGGAATATGTTAACGCACTCAAGGAATATGTCGCTCCTTATCTATCTGCTGACAGTCAATCCACGCAAGGACAGACAGGAGGCCTTACTTTGTCATGTGATTTATAATAAGTCATAGTGAAAGTATACCCTTGACTTTTTGATATGAAAATGCCGGGCTTGGTAAGTAGAGGCTTTGTTTATAACTGTATTTCATAAAAAGCACCCCAAAAGTTAGACAAAAAACTTTTGGGGTGCAGTTCTCTTTTTTATAGACTCCACATTGGAAGATTATCTCTTCACAATGTACCGGATCGACATTATGATAACACTTTATGATACAACTGCATCATTGGCAGTCCATTGGGTAAGACTGCCGGCCTTAACCTGGATACATACTTCGGTCATATCTGTCACTGCATGGATTTTGCGCTTTGCTGCAGGCGCAACACGGAGCCAGTCTCCTGCTTCGAGTTCCACTTTCTCACCATCGATTTCCATGAAACCTTTTCCGGAGACGATGAAATAGATTTCTTCGTTCTGTTTGTGGCTGTGATAGAAAGGAATAACTGTTCCTGCAGGAAGGTTGTTGACTGATATCTCAGCACCGGTGAGTGAAAGAATGTCATGAAGTTCTGTACGTGGTGTGCCTTCGGCAACATGTGTTTTGCTGTAATTACTCATTTTAGTAGATTTTTATTATTTTGATATTAATGTAATTAATAATATGTTATTCACCAAACATGCGTTTGATCTGAGCGATACGGAGCTCATTATATAATGTGGTTTGAGGCGAGTCAGGAACCAATAAATCAAATCCGTGGAATACTCCGGGTATTATATGAAGTTCTGTGTTCACTCCGGCACAGGATAGGCGTGCGGTGTAATTGAGACAGGACATACAGAATAGATCGAGAGTGCCGACAGTAATAAAAGCCGGTGGCAGATTAGATAAGTCTGTTGCGAGCGATGCGGAATAATAAGGAAGTTCATTTTCGGTCAATTTCCGGCCACCCAATAGAGTTTCCCACCCGAGACGATTGTAAGCCGGTGTCCATACTAACTGTCCGGCGTATGGGTCAGGCATAGGATCTTTGTCAGTGCCGGTGCGACTGTCGAGCATAGGATAAGTCAAAGCCTGGCCGCACAAACGAACTCTTCCATGGTCACGGTTGTAGAGCGCCAGACGTGCAGCGAGACCACCGCCGGCACTTTCACCTAAAATTACAATACGTGTTGGATCAGCTCCATATTCTGAAGCATGGTCGTGAATATATTCGAGACCTGAATAGGCATCATGCAGATCGGCGGGGAATGGAGCAACAGTGGCCAAGCGATAGTTGACACTTACCAAGATTGCCTGCAATCCGTTGGTCAATACTTCCGGCTTGGTAGCCATTGTGTTAGCGTCACCCATAAGATAACCACCACCATGCATAAAATATAATATAGGGAGCGGTCCTTTGCGTGTCAGTTCTGTAGGACGCCAAATATAAATGTCAATATTATTGCCATCCATACCGGTTATTGTGACTTTCTGTGAACCCGGCAAATTCTGACTTTCGCCAATCATACTTACAAATGGATTCTTATCAAATGGTAATTGACAAGCCTCAAATATTTTATCTAATATTGGCAACTGATATTCTTTAGCTATCAGATGCTTCGATATGAATTGTTCTGCCATAATTAATAATCTTAAGTAACCATTCTTTTGATGTTGTCTATGATTACTATTTTACTTATCAAACATATATAAGCCATATTAGTTCTATTATATAATTGTAAAGTCTATAATAGAATATTTTATGCATTATATAGAATATTTTTATAGCTTGAAATTTTCTATTTGTGATAAACTAACATATTTGAAAAAATGTTTTAAAGTAAATAAATCAGTTATGACTCTTAGTACCCTTCCTCCGGTATGGACCATCAAAGATCTAAACTCCGCTGCTGCGGGGATGATGTTTGGTACAGATTTTATTTTCTATAGTGATTTCTCTGCTATCAGAAAGCTTACCAGCAAAATTGTCGTAAATTTTGTTGGCTTCATTTATGTGGCGACAGGAAAAATAGCCATTACTCTAAATGATATTAATCTAAGAGTAGAATCCGGTCAGATTATTTTCTATAAAGCCGGTGACTTTATTTCCGATGTGCTGTTTTCTTCTGATAGTAATGGAATGGTCTGTGGAATTGATGCCACCGTACCCTTTGAAAGCAGAAGTTCTGTTGGTTTCCCTCAGCTTACGTCTTTAAAAGGCAATTGTATTGTCTTTAATCTTAATGAAACTGTGGTAACCCTACTTGAAATCTATAGCAGGTTATTGAGTCAGAAATATTCTATGGGAACGGAAAACGTACGTTTCACAATTATTTCGATGATGGAAGATTTGCTTACTTCCGTCACCCTTCCCGGCACGGATTCGGGGAAAGTTCCTTCGAGACAATCGGCTGACAGACTATATCAACGGTTTTCCACACTGCTTATAGAATCATATCCTAAACCAAAGGATGTGCAATGGTACGCGACTGTACTCTCAGTATCGCCAAACTATCTTGCAAGAGTTGTGAAGCAAATAAGCGGTAAAAGCACATTGGAATGGGTAAATGAGGCCATAATGACAGATGTACGGACGGCCCTGATCCATACTGATGAATCAATAAAGGAAATTTCAACAAGATTAGGTTTCAGTAATCCGGCTTTCTTTGGAAAATACGTCAAGAAACACTCAGGGTTGACTCCAAAACAACTGAGAATATACTTAAAACAAAAGATACCAAAGAAAGTGATAAGTGAGGTCACATAGTGCGCTATACTTATCACTACATCATATTAACCAAAAAAGGCTACGACCAATCTGATGGCGTAGCCTTTCTTAGTTAATGCTTAGAAAACAAAATTCTCAAGTTTTATATAATTGTTTTTAGAACGTTACAGCGAGCTGACATTGAATTCGGTTTGCATGTAAGCCCAGACCATTAAAGTCTTTACGATGACCATAGTCATATTCGATGCCGGTAGATACGAATTTGTTGACATTCCAAATCACATTGGCTGCTACGTAATCACCATAACGATACTGATTGTCGGGTACTAAGGCGTTGTCAGGTAACTTGTTGACAAGGTGACTGTAAGTAAGGTTGGTCGAGACTTTGGAAGAGAATGCGTAACTGAGTCCACCGGTGATACCAAATGTCTTTACAGCTTCCATTTTACCGGGAGTCTTAGTTGCAACCGCATCCATGCCGAGTCCGTTGTCATCTTGGAGATATGTACCAATACCTTTACCGTATGCGGCATTGAAATTAGCGCTGAGTCCACCGGCGATTCCGGTCATTCCTGAAATCTGTATACCGCCGCCTGTGACACTTTTATTCTTGTTATCCACAAGGTTACGATACTGCATAGGACGGATAAGACCTGAAAGACGTATGTGTGAGCCACCGTCGTTCCATGCATATTGGAGATAAAGAGGAATCGCGGGAATACGTTGGGAGACATATTCTGTGGAATTACCTGCGGTGAAAGAAGCGGTAGGTGCATCAAGACCGATAGCGCCTGAGAAATTCTTTGTAAAGTTCTGTTGCCAGTAAGCTGTGAAGAGATTGATGAAAGGATAGCCGTTAGGTCCTTCAAAGTCTATTGTCATTGGCTCAGCTGCACCATCTGTAAAAGCACTGGTGGTATAACCGGCTGTAAGGCCACGATATTTGGCATAGAAGTGGAAAACGCCAAAAGAATTGTTGTTGCCCATGAAATTCGCTTTGAAGAAGAGACCGATCTGATTGTCAGTTCCGGGCATAGCCACAAAGTTCATATAAATGGAAGAGGTCTGCCAAGCGAATTGAGTGTTTCCTCCATTACCGGGTTTGGCCGGTGTAAGGGTTGATGGTGTGAACAGCGGGTTAGCTGAAATATTATCGCCCCAGGTGAAAGCACCCTCCCCGAGGAATTGGCCACCTATACCTAAATAGAACTGATTGTCTTTACCGACAATAGCGAAACGGGGGAGACCGTTGTCCTTAGGCGACTGAGGAGCATTCTCTTTAAGGGTCTTTTCGACTGTAGAGGCATCAGCTTTGTCGTTTAAGAGAACCGTGGTGACATCTTTCTCCATAGTCCTGTTATCACGTTGGGCCCAAACACTTACCGGTGTGGCTAAAGAAGCTATCAAAGCCACCGCAAATAATCCTTTTTCTTTCATAATAAATTAAGATAAATTAATAAAAATGTGGAATTAATTCGGAATTTTAAATATTTGGAATAAACCATATTATTTATAACGTATATTTTTAATCATTGGTTTTATAAGTAAAGGATTATTGTTAATATTCTAACGTATAGATTCAGGGAGGAGGACTTTTACAGACTACAATTCCTCCATTATATCTGCTTTTTCCAATTACGGATGTTAGGTATATAAAAGTATACTACTGTTAATACACGTGTTAAAGCACGTACTTAACTATATATAATAAGGTATACTACTGTTAATACACGGGCTCTATTATATATGGCAAACTATTATATAATATATTAACTAA
>CAZPHL010000047.1:0-19003 GCA_964586465.1 uncultured Sangeribacter sp. | reverse complement strand
TGCAACCTTCTGATCCGTAGTCAGATGCTCTATTCAGTTGAGCTAAGGAGCCATTCATTTCGCAGCAAAAGTTGTTTCTCGTTTGCGAGTGCAAAGTTAGACACTTTTTGTGAAATGACCAAATAATTAGGGAATTTTTTTCAAAAAAATAGCGTCACTTCCGAATTCCCAGACATTCGTGCTATGGGGGGTATTGATTTACAAATCTTTATACTCCCCGAAATAATCATAGGCCAACGTGATATTAATTCTGAGTGAATGGTGGCAGCCACTGTCTCCAATAGTTTCCGCGGCTTTGCCATTTCGGAAGAGACAATATCAAATACCTCTGCGTATGAGATTGTCAGATTCAGATCATCAGATAAAATTGCATCCGAATAGGGGATCCTTATCTTGACATCTACTATAAACTCATTCCCTACTTTATTTTCCTGTTCCCACACGCCATGGCGTGCGTGAAACCGGAGATTGACAAGGGCTATTTCATATTCCATCATAACACTTCTCCCTCTACCGGTATGGGGATTTTTGCGACGCGACGTTGATGACGTCCTCCTTCAAAAGAGGATTCAAGATATGCATCAACAATTTTCTTTGCCTCTTCTTTTGAAATGAAGCGCGCCGGAAGCACAAGGAAATTAGCGTCATTATGTTGGCGAGCAAGGGCCGCCAATTCCGGAAGCCAGCAAAGTGCTGCTCTTATACCTTGATGTTTGTTTAGTGTAATCTGCATACCTTGGCCTGAGCCGCACATCCCCACTCCAAAGGCACATTCTCCTTTTTCTACGGCGAAGGCCGCAGGATGACCGAAGTCGGCATAATCGCTTGATTCGGGTGAGTGAGTACCGAAGTCTACTACTTCATAGCCCTTTTCTTGAAGATATGGTTTTATTATTTCCTTAAGTTCATAAGCGGCGTGATCAGACGCCATAGCGATTTTTGTCATAATATTAGTCTTCGTTTTATATGATGAGTTCAGAGTCTTGTCTCGGCCTCTTTGCGTTTTTCACTTCCACTTTTAAACATATTACTTGTGAAGGCAAACCTTACGAGGAAATAATTAGTCGGAATGCAGACAGCCAGCGCCGGTAAAAGTGCAAGAGTCGGACCGACAATGCCTTTGAAGATTGCTACAAGGCCTGTCTGCATACCCATATTGATAAGATGACTGAGGGTAAAACCTAATCCTTTTTTTGCATTGGGACGTGTCTGGAAAGTAAAATAACTGGAGAGGAAAAAATTAGCTACAAAACTTATGGCGTAGCTTATAAGTGTGGCTACAACCGCTCTGCCCCCATCAAACACAGCATGCACAAACACGACATAAATACCGTATTGCAACACTGTGGCGAGACCCCCTACTAAGGCGAATCTCATTATTTCCGATAAGCGTCCGTGACCGTTGATTAGTTGTTTAAAGTTCATCTTTTTGGGTTATATTCTCTTCCTGGTCGCTCTTATCAATCTGTATTTGCCGATTGATTTGTTCGATATAATCGAGCAGTTCATCTCTACCGGTCGAATTTTCGGAAGATGTTATGAAAATAGGTGGGAGTTCTTCCCATTGTTTTAGAAGGTCTTTTTTATAGTTTTCCACACGAGCAAGGCCGGCATTGGGCCCAACCTTATCAGCTTTGGTGAAGACGATAGCAAATGGCACCTGATGTTCGCCAAGCCAATTCAGAAATTCAAGGTCAATTTTCTGAGGTTCGTGGCGGATATCGATCAATACAAAAAGAAGAGTCATCTGCCTACGGTCGAGTATATAATGCTCAATAATTCTTCTGAATTCATCGCGCTGTTCTTTGCCTCTCTGAGCATAACCGTAACCGGGAAGGTCGACTATATAAAAAGCACCGTCATTGATCTTAAAGTGGTTTATCAATAGGGTTTTCCCGGGTTTTTGGGAAGTTTTTGCCAGCCCCTTTCGACGCGTCAGCATATTAATAAGTGAGGATTTACCTACATTTGAGCGTCCAATAAAGGCATATTCAGGTACATCAGTGTCGGGACACTGCTCTACATTGGCATTACTTATCTCGTATTTGGCATTTTTAATCTCCATAGTTGCAAAATTAATAAATTTTTACAGTGTACGCATAAGTTTATGCGTTTTTTCATGTTATTCGGATTTACCGTTCTATTAATAAAACAAATATGACATGAAAAAGTGAGATTCAGAATAAAAGCGCATGCATAAGCTGTAGACTGCGGGTAACCTTATCTTCCTCTACCACGAATGTAAGTGTGGTGGCTGAAGGTTTACGTGAATGCACATCAACATTTATAGAATCTCGGTGGAGAGTATTGAGTATACGTGGGGCCAGACGTGTTCTCTCCCGCATCCCTTCTCCAACCACTGCCAAAGTGGCGAGACCATCTTTCCTTGTGATATTTTCAAGGATTTGGCTTGAAAGTTCCGGTGCGAACTCAGTTGAAAGCAGCGTATATACAGTATCGGCCTCACCTGTAGCTACAGCAAATGAAATTGCGGCATCACCTTCCTCATAAGTAGTCAATAAAACTGTTACACCACGTCGTGATAAGATATTAAGCATACGGGAACGTAGATGTTTGGCATCTCTGTGGGTCTTGAAATGCAATGTAAAGAGAGTCGTGCCTTTTATAGCTGAAATACCTTTTATTTCTGCCGTTCTGCTTTCATGATGATCCGTTATTAAAGTCCCGGGCGCTTCAGGATTGAATGTGTTCAGAATTTTTATAGGTATGTTCTTATGAAACACAGGATAGATAGTGGGAGGATAGATTACTTTTGCACCATAAGAACACAATTCCATACTTTCAATGAAGGTCATGGATGACATGACTCTTGCTTCCGGTATTATACGCGGGTCGGCACTCATGAAACCGTCTACATCTGTCCATATCTCAAGGATAGAAGCATCCAGCGCGGCAGCTATAAGGGCCGCAGTGAAATCACTGCCTCCACGTCCGAGATTAGTGATCTGGCCGGTTGTTTTGTCTGTCGAAATGAATCCGGGTACTATACCGATGCCGTTGAAATCAGAGAATTCCTCTTTAATAAGGCGCGTTGTCAGTTTTTGGTCAGCTATGTTTTTTGAATACCATTTTTCCGTTTTGATAAAAGACAACGCGTCATGACGTGTGGCACCATCAATGATGGCCGTCACTATCACAGATGACATTCTCTCTCCAAAACTTACTATCACATCCAGCGTATGAGGAGGAAGATCTCTGAGTAAGAAAACCCCGTCGTAATTACGTCTGAGCTCTGCAAGAAGTTGGTGTATAACCTTTGAGACCTCATCTCTATTATTAGGAGGCACAAGCTCGTTAATTATATCCTCATGCCTTTTTTTTATAGCCTCCAAGTCATCTTGATATGTCTCATCTCCGGTGGCCGCTTTTCGGGCCGTTAAGATCAACCGGTCAGTGAGACCGCCTAAAGCAGAGACAACGACAATCAATGGAGAGGTATTTGATTCAATGATTTTTTTTACGCTGCGGAGACTTTCGATAGTACCCACCGAAGTGCCTCCAAACTTCAATATTTTCATGGTTGAAACAATGATTCAAAGACGCTACAAGAAACGCATTTGATGCAAAGGTAGTGAGAATTTTCCAAAATCTACTTATATTAACTCAAATAAAACATTATCTCGAGTGTTATTAAAGTAATATATTTCTTTTAGCATCTGCCTGTCATTATAAAGTATTTATTATGGATTTTAAGCATTTATTATATAATCACGATAACCAATACAAACCCGAGCAAGGAAGTCTGCTAATCGCAGAACCTCTTATGCGGGGAGATATATTCAGTAGATCGGTGGTGATGGTGCTTGATGAAGACGACAAATTCGGCCATTTAGGTCTTGTGTTAAATAAAAAGTCGCATCTTCTTCTGAACGATCTGATACCTGAATGGTCGCTTCAACGTCAAATACCTGTTTTCAGTGGAGGACCCGTCGATCCTTCACGTCTTTTCATGCTTCACACATTGGGAGATAAATTTGAAGGCTCTTCTGAAATAATCCCGGGTATATATGTGGGGGGACAGATTGAGGAGATAATGGAGTATATTGACGACGGAGGAAAGCTCGAAGGCAAAATGCGTTTCTTTTTAGGATACAGCGGATGGACAAAAGGACAACTTGAGGGTGAGATAAGCCGTAACGTATGGGCCGTGACAGATTTCAAAGGAATGAATTCCGGAGATTTGTTGCGTGGAAGTGGTAATGCCTTTTGGCGACATGAAGTGGAAAGTTTGGGCAACGATTATCGTAGTTGGTTGGTAGTGCCCCCCGATCCGGCCTTGAATTGATTATTTTTCAAATTAAACTGTTTGTTGCGTAAATGGCAATAGTCGGGATAATAATATTAAATCGGAGTAACTTCCATCAGGGAGTGAAAACCAGTCAGGAATCAAGCCTCTTCTTACAAAACCCAAGGATTCAAACAGACGTAAAGAAATAAAATTAGTATGTTCCACTCTTACTGCCAGTAGACGAAGATGGAGCGAGTGGTAGGCGTAATCTGCCACTAAACCTACAGCCGCGGAAGCATATCCTTTATTGCGATGCGAAGCGAGGATATATATACCGATAAAAGCTCTGCGATTTACAGGGTCTATGTCGTACAAGTCGACCGTGCCGACAGGAGCCTGTGTCGAAGAATCAATAATAATTAATCTTAACTGTCGGGCCGATATCGGGTCGGCATCATAGTTGAGTGCGTAATCTCTGATTATATGCCGTGAAAGAGGAGCGATTGTCTCACCGTATCTCCAGCACTCCGGGTCATTTTCCATATCATACATAAACTCTGCATCTGACGGTTCCACAGCTCGCAGAGTTACTATTCCTGAAGAAAGCATAAGAATTATCTTTTAGGAAAGGTTGTAGAGAAGAGAACTCTATTTTGTATAGACTTGCCGAGAGTGAGTTCGTCGGTATACTCCAACTCATTACCTATACTTAACCCTCGGGCCAGCATAGTTACCCTTACAGGGAGGTCAGACAACTTACGGTAAATATAGAAATTTGTGGTATCTCCCTCAATAGTAGGACTAAGGGCAAGGATAACCTCTTTAAGGTTCTCATCGGTGACTCTTTTCACAAGACTTTCGATTTCGAGATCAGAAGGGCTTACACCATCAAGAGGCGAGATGACTCCACCGAGCACATGATACAGCCCGTGGTGCTGGTGGGTAGACTCAATTGTGATTACATCCTTTATATTCTCAACGACACACACTGTCGAGGAATCACGTCGTGAATCATTACATATCGGACATATCTCATCTTCACTGATGTTGTGGCATCGAGTACAATAACTGATATTTTGGCGCATTTTGATGATTGATTCTCCGAGAGATGTAGCTTCATTCTCGTCGCGCCGGAGTAGATGTAGTGCCAGACGAAGTGCTGTCTTTCGTCCTATCCCCGGAAGTTTGGAGAGTTCTGACACGGCATTTTCAAGCAGAGTAGAATTAAAAGATTGATTCATGTTGCAAAATTAGTAAAAATTGTTGTATTGTCTCTCTTCTCAGAGAATACGATATCTGAATTTATAAGAGGTGATATTATGTTTTATGTCGGTGTGTTATCCTAAAAGACGGTATAATACTAATGCAACTCGGTTGCAACTTATTGTGGGTATATTTGCAAAAAATATTTAATAATCGCTGTCTCTCCCAATAATCTTCCGATATGAGTAACAAAGTTTTCCCGATTCTGGCTTTAGCGATAAGTATATTCGCAGGTTGCAGGTCACATCACGAGGACCATGATGATCATGAACATGAATCCGGTCATACCCATAGTGTGGCAGAGACACAGGGTGGTGAGACTGCTGACAACCATGAAGATGAACATAACCCGGATGAAATAATACTTTCTCCCGAAAAAGCAAAAAGTGCAGGGGTAGAGGTGGAGACAGTTGAACCTTCCGAGTTCCACAGTGTGTTGAAGTGTAGCGGTAAAGTGTTGACTGCCAATGGTGATGAAACCACTGTGGTTGCACCTGCGGCCGGGATAGCATCAGTGAAAAAAAGCTTTACGGAAGGTATGCCCGTAAGTAAGGGTAACTTAATACTTTCTATTTCGTCTGCACAACTTCCTGAAGGAGACTTGACGAAACGCACTGCTTTGGCATACAGACAGGCTAAAACAGAATTTGAGAGAGCTGAAAAACTGATAGAGGATAAGCTTATCACAGAAAAAGAATATCTGGCTGCTAAAACTGATTATGAAAAAGCCGGACTCGCCTTTGAAGCTATGGGGAGCAATAACGTGTCAGGAGGAAGTGTTGTTACCTCTCCCACCTCAGGTTATATAAAGGAATGTCTTGTAACTGACGGTGAATATGTCGAGGTAGGTCAACCACTTATGCGCATTACTCAGAACCGTAAACTATATCTGAGAGCGGAGGTGTCAGAACGTGATTATGATATATTACCTACAATTAAAAGTGCTAATTTCAGACCTTCTTACACCGATAGAGTGTATAATTTATCAGAGCTTGACGGACGTCTTATTGCCTCCGGACAATCCGTTTCCACTACCGGCTCTTTCGTTCCGGTGACCTTTGAATTCAATAATGCGGGTGGTGTAGTGCCGGGAAGTTATGCAGAGATATATCTGATTTCCGGCAAGAGGGATAATGTCATAAGTGTCCCTGTGAGTGCTCTTACAGAGGAACAGGGAGTGCATTATGTTTATGTGAAAGTTGACGACGAAGGCTACTTGAAAAAAGAAGTTAAACTCGGTGCGTCTGATGGTGACAGGATAGAGGTGATATCCGGTTTGGAACCGGGAGATATGCTTGTCACAAGAGGTGCGATCCATGTTAAGCTTGCATCAGCAACTTCTGCTATCCCGGCCCATACTCATAATCATTGACCCCAATAAATAATCATTGAGATGCTTAATAAGATAATAAGGTTCTCACTCAATAACCGATTATTGATAATGGTCGGTGCTGTCATTCTGGCAATAGCGGGTTTCTATACAGCGAAACATACTGAAGTGGATGTTTTCCCTGATTTAAATGCCCCTACAGTTGTGGTTATGACTGAAGCTAACGGTATGGCAGCCGAAGAAGTGGAGCAGCTGGTGACTTTCCCTATAGAGACAGCTGTCAACGGAGCCACGGGCGTGAGACGTGTGCGCTCGTCATCAACAAACGGGTTCTCTGTAGTCTGGGTGGAATTTGACTGGGGAACTGATATCTATATCGACCGTCAGATTGTGTCGGAAAAACTGGCTACCATGGCAGACGAACTTCCCTCCAATATAGGAAGTCCTACTCTTGGCCCACAGTCTTCTATACTTGGGGAAGTGTTGATTGTGAGTCTGACTTCAGATTCCACCTCTAAAGAGGATCTGCGCACTTTGGCCGACTGGTCGATTCGTCCCCGCCTATTGTCTACGGGAGGAGTAGCACAGGTGGCAGTGATCGGAGGGGAGCTCAAGGAGTATCAGATTCTTGTTGATCCTGCAAAACTACGGCATTATGGGGTGGCTCTGACTGAGGTTATGGAAGCAACCCGAGGAATGAACGGTGGGTCGAACGGGGGAGTCCTTTACGAGTATGGGAATGAATATATTGTGAGAGGGGTCATACCTTCTGACACAGAAGAACGGCTACGAAAATCAGTAGTCAAAATGATAGGAGACAACCCTGTCACTCTGGCCGATGTCGCAGAAATACGTACAGGTGCACAGTCTCCCAAATTAGGGGTTGCTTCTGAGAAAGGTGAGGAGGCGGTATTGCTCACAGTGACCAAACAGCCGAATGTCGGGACAATAGAACTGACTGAACGTCTTGAAGAGGCATTGTCAGATCTTCAGAAGACACTACCCGGTGATGTGCATGTCTCGACCGATATTTTCAGACAATCACGTTTTATAGAGAGCTCGATTGATAATGTCAAAACATCACTTGTAGAAGGTGCCATTTTTGTCATTATAATACTGTTTGTTTTTCTCGGCAATGTCCGCACGACAGTCATATCTCTTGTAACAATACCCTTATCTCTTCTTGTCACTCTTGTAGTGATACATTTTATGGGTTTAAGCATTAACACCATGAGCTTAGGAGGCATGGCCATAGCTATCGGCTCATTGGTAGATGATGCGATTGTGGATGTTGAAAATGTCTGGAAAAGGTTAAGGGAGAACAGTCAGCTTGATATCGCCTCAAGGCGTTCAAAGATTCAGGTGGTGTATGATGCTTCAAGAGAGGTGAGGATGCCGATTCTTAATTCCACGCTTATTATAGTTGTGAGTTTTCTGCCTCTGTTCTTCCTTAGCGGCATGGAAGGAAGGATGTTGATTCCGTTAGGGGTGGCATTTATAGTAGCATTATTTGCCTCCACCATTGTAGCACTCACGTTGACACCCGTGCTCTGTAGCTATCTCTTGGGCCATAAATCAGCTGAAGATGAGAAAGATTCTTTTATCACCCGTTTTCTCCGTAAATACTATAAGATTGCACTTTCTTGGACATTATCCAACATGAAGGTGGTGACCGGAGCTACGGTGCTCTTATTTATTATCACTTTGGGGGTGTTCTTTACTTTGGGCAGAAGTTTCTTACCACCTTTCAATGAGGGCTCCTTTACAATTAATGTTAGTTCGTTGCCGGGTATTTCGCTCGAGGAATCAGACAATATCGGACGTAAAGCTGAAGAACTATTGCTGAGTGTGCCAGAGATAAAGACTGTAGCAAGAAAGACAGGTAGGGCAGAACTTGATGAGCATGCGTTGGGTGTCAATGTGTCAGAAATAGAGGCGCCTTTTGAACTCTCCGGTCGGCCTGTGGAGGAAGTAAAAAAAGAGATACGTGATAAACTCTCTGTTTTGGTGGGTGCCAATATTGAGATTGGACAACCGATCAGCCATCGTATAGATGCTATGTTGAGCGGCACTCAGGCTAACATTGCCATAAAACTGTTTGGCGATGATCTTAACAAACTGTTTTCTATAGGCAATAAGATAAAGAAAGAGATATCGGAAGTTAAAGGAGTTGCTGACCTTAATGTGGAACAACAGATTGAACGCCCTGAAATAAAAATCACACCTCGACCCGAGATGCTTGCCAGATATGGTATCAGCGAACCACAGTTTAATGATTTCATAGCAGTCATGCTTGGAGGGGAAACCGTAGGCCGAGTCTACGAAGGGGGAAGAAACTTTAATCTGGTGGTAAGAGCTGATGAAGAGAGCCGTAATTCCATAGATGATTTACGACGGATATTGATCGATACATCATCGGGAGAGAAAGTGCCTTTAGCTAATGTAGCGGATATAGAATCATCATCGGGCCCTAATACAATTAATCGAGAGAACGTGAAGCGCAAGATTGTTATTTCTGCCAATACGAGTGGACGTGATCTGGGTAGTGTGGTGGCTGATATAAGAAAAAAAGTTGAAAACAATATTGTTCTTCCTGAAGGGTATCATATTGAATACGGGGGCCAATTTGAAAGTGAACAGGCAGCGAGCCGTACTCTTTTTCTGACTTCCCTATGTAGCATTATTATAATTTACCTTCTGCTTTTCATGCAATTCCGTAACGCTGTGGAGAGTGGGGTGGTGCTTCTTAATCTCCCCTTTGCCCTTATAGGCGGTATATTGGTTCTGAGATTCACATCGGGAGAAGTCAGTATCCCCGCTATTATTGGATTCATATCACTTTTCGGTATAGCCACACGCAATGGTATGTTATTGATAACACGTTATAATCTTCTACATAATGTTTCGGGTCTAAGCGTTAAAGAGAGTGTTATGCGAGGCTCCCTCGACCGATTGAATCCGATTCTTATGACAGCTCTGACATCAGCGCTGGCGTTGATACCATTGGCTGCACGAGGTGGATTACCGGGCAATGAGATTCAAAGCCCAATGGCAACCGTCATACTTGGCGGATTGTTGTCTTCAACTTTCTTAAACGCTTTCCTGATTCCAATCATGTATTGCTGGATGCATCGTAAGGATAAGAAAAAGAATAGTGCTTATGCAAACGAGGTGTTAGTTTTCGGTGATGAAACTATTGATTGAAATGGGTTGTAATACAAAAGGTAGAATAAAAAAGCGAAAAACATCATGAGGAAAATTATTATAGCAATCACATATCTTCTCGCTGTTTTTTCAGTTCGGGCTGATGAACTTGAAATGTTAATAAAATCGGTAGTTGAAAATAACCTTGAACTAAAGGCTATGCGTCAGCAGATGAAAGCTGAAGGATATGACCTTAAATCGCAGAATACACTTGATGCGACAAGTGTTGAATATTCACCTTTTTTCCTAAAAGGTGCCGATGGAGTGGCGAGCTCTGAATTAATCGTAACTCAAGAATTTGATTTTCCTACGCTCTATGCTGCACGGGGGAAATCCGATAAGATGCAGCTTGCCGTTCTTGAACGAAAATATGAACAGCTATGCCGTGATCTGTCGTTTGAGGCTGCCCAAGCATATCTTCAACTGGTAAGACTTGGTAAAGAGAATAAATTCATTGCCGACCGTCTTAAGAACGCGCGGAAGGTATCTGAATTATACACTAAACGAGCACAAGCCGGTGATGCAACCTCAATCGAGCTTAATCGGGTTAAGATAAAGATAATGGAGATTGAAGCAGCTCTTATTGAAAACGAAAAAGCCATGTCTGAATTGCAAGCTCAAATCAATGCTTTTAACGGATACCGGCATTATGATTTCAGTTCTCCTGGCTATCCGGCATGGAACAGATCGGGTGATGAAACCGGACAGGCTGATGGAGATGCGGAAGTGAGAGCGGCACAATCATTGGTGGAAAGTTATCGTCAGGAAGAGCGTGTGGCTAATCAGGATTGGCTCCCCAAAATGACTCTCGGTTATAGAAGGAACACAGAACTGGATCAGGCCAGCAATGGTTTTGTGGTGGGAGCGTCTTTCAATCTTTTTTCAACCTCAGGAAAGGTCAAAGCTGCCAAAGCCAGGAAAGCCGCTGCAGAGGTGGAGGTTGACAATGCAAGAAGAAAAGTAGAAAATGAGATTACTACAGCTCAGAAACAACTTTCTTTCATAGAAAAATCCATGAAAGTGTATGACCTTTCTCTGATTGAGGAATCCACCCGTCTGATTAATCGTTCGTTAGAGTTAGGGCAGATGAATCTAACCGATTATTATATTGAATTAGGCGATTTAAATGAGAAACGGGAAGCCTATATTACTCTTGAATATGAATATTACCGGAGTTTATGCGTTCTATATAAAAACACCTTAATTCAGAACGTGAAATGATCGATTATGTTAGCGGCCCATTAGCAGAATTAAATCCTACTAATGCGGTGATTGATTGTAACGGTGTAGGCTATGATATCAATATCACTTTGATAGACTATGCCGACTTGAACGGCGCTTTAGGCAAGGAACGGGTTAAACTCTTTGTGCATGAAGCTATCAGGGAAGATGCTCATCTGTTATATGGATTTCTTACAAAACGGAGCCGGGAGTTGTTCCGTCTCTTGATAGGAGTCAGCGGAGTTGGACCCAATACGGCACGTCTGATACTTTCGGCTCTTACAGCCGACCAATTGGAAAGTGCGATTTCCTCCGGTCAGGATTCTGCTCTTAAAGCAGTGAAAGGTATAGGAGGGAAAACGGCACAACGTATCATTGTAGACCTTAAGGACAAAATAAAAAGTGCACCCTCAGCGTTACTTTCAAGTGCACCTGTGGCCGGAGAGGCTTATGATGATTCATTGGCGGCCCTTGTTATGCTCGGGTTTACGGCTCAACAGAGTCAGAAAGTACTTAAGAAGATTTTTGCGCAGGATCCTGCCACGAATACAGAGAAGGCTATTAAGCAGGCGCTCAAAATGCTCTGATGACTTTTCATCTTACCGCAAGGTTTCGACATATTATTAGATTGTTGCCGGTGCCGTTATTGGTGCTGGTTGCATCTGTTGTTACCTTGGGTCAGTATCGTAAGTCTGAACTTCCACCGCCACCTCCGGTTGCCACCGAATATATTCAAGGCACCGAGATACCTGACAGCATAGTGCTTCCTTCTCCGGTAGCACCTACTTTTCCACGTGGATTCAATGAATATTTAGATCGTGAATATAGTGCCGATCTGAATACCCCTCCCAATATCAGGACCGAAGTGCTCTTTGACCCTGAGAGCGGTAAGTTTGTTCTGCACACTTTCTTAGGCAATCACGAATTGATTGTGCCTGATCTAATGACTCCGGAACAGTATAACGAGAAGGTGGCCCGGAGAGATATGTTTAATTATTTTCGACAAAGGAATGCTGAAGTATTCGCAGATAAGGATAAGCAACCTTTCAATATTCTTGATATGAATTTTGCTCTCGGTCCTCTTGAGAAAGTTTTCGGACCGGGAGGGGTGAGACTCACCACTCAGGGATCACTTCAATTGTCGATGGGAGTCAAAAGTAACAAGACCGATAATCCCGCCTTATCATTGAAGTCAAGAAGAAAGACTTTTTTTAATTTCGATCAGAAAATTCAGGCTAATATAGGAGCATCTGTCGGCGACAAGTTGAAATTCAACATGAGCTATAATACGGATGCCACTTTTGATTTTGATTCCAAGAACCTCAGACTGAATTATGAGGGAAAGGAAGATGAGATTATTAAAAGTATAGAGGCAGGTAATGTCAGTATGACCACCGGATCAAGTCTGATACGAGGTGGAACCGCTCTTTTCGGAGTAAAAACTAAATTGCAGTTCGGAAAACTCACACTTACCGGCTTGGTTAGTCAGCAAAATAGCGAATCTACCACAGTCAATACGCAAGGTGGTGTTCAGACAACCTCATTTGCGATTAATGCGGATGAATATGATGCCAACCGCCATTTCTTTCTTGCTCAATATTTCTATGATAATTATGACCAATTTGCTGCTAAACTCCCTCATGTTTCATCCGGCATTACTATCACACGTATAGAAGTTTGGGTTACCAATAAAAACGGCAACTTTGACGAGAGCAGAAATTTTGTCGGATTCATGGATATAGGAGAGAATACGAGACTTGCCAGCGACTTCTGGAAGCCAAACATGGCATATAACCATCCTTCTAATCAAAGTAACAATCTCCTCGAAGTAATAAAGACAGAATATTCCGAAGCCCGCAATATCAATCGTGTCACTCAAGTGCTTGAACCACTGTCAATGTATGGCATCACAGGGGGGCGTGATTATGAAAAAGTTGAGAGTGCCAGATTACTGAAATCCTCAGAATACTCCCTTAACACCACATTAGGCTACATTTCCTTGAAATCGGCTCTTTCAACCGATGAAGTCCTTGGGGTAGCTTACGAGTACACTTATCAGGGGAAGGTATATCAGGTAGGTGAATTCTCAAGCGATGTCACAAATACTTCCGATGCATTGTACCTGAAGATGCTTCGCGGCACCACTATTTCTCCTCATCTCCCCATGTGGAAGCTAATGATGAAGAACGTCTACTCCTTAGGTGCGTATCAGTTGCAGAAAAAGAATTTTAAAATGAATATTAAATTCTTGAGTGATACAACCGGTACGGAAATCAATTATCTTCCTATAGGAGAAATTTCCAATCAGCCGTTGCTGCAGGTTATGAATCTTGACCGGATTGATTCGAATCAAGAGTCGAATCCCGACGGTTTCTTCGACTATGTGGAGGGCTACACCGTACAATCAAATGGCGGTAAGATAATCTTTCCGGTGGCAGAGCCTTTTGGTGCGCATCTCGAAAAGAAAATCGGTAATCCTGTTCTTGCCGCACCATACGTTTATAAAGAGTTATACGATTCTACTCTTGTTGTGGCCCGTCAATTTGCGGATAAGAATAAATACTCACTTAAAGGTGAATATCAAGCTTCAAATGGGGCCCAGATCCGTCTTAACGCTATGAATGTACCCCGGGGATCGGTTGTGGTGACTGCCGGTGGTGTGACTTTGACTGAAAACAGCGATTATACTGTAGATTACAGTATGGGTATTGTGACTATCACTAATCAGAGCATTATAGATTCAGGCACAAATGTCAGTGTCAGGCTGGAAAATCAGTCGATGTTCAGTATGCAGCGCAAGACTCTTCTCGGACTGGATGCCCAATATCGTTTCAATAAAGACTTCACTCTGGGCGGAACTGTTCTGAATTTTTCCGAAAGAGCATTGACCGAGAAAGTCAACATCGGCGATGAGGTGATAAACAATACGATGCTTGGTCTTAATCTTAGCTATAATAAGGAATTGGTATGGCTTACCAACCTTCTTAACAAAGTTCCCACAATCAACGCCACAGCACCTTCGAACTTCAGACTTAATGCTGAATTTGCACGCCTGCTGCCACACCGGCAGAAAACCGGGTCGACCAAAGGTTCATCATATATAGACGACTTTGAGAGCACTCAGGTAGGAATGGATCTACGTAATCCTTATTCTTGGTTTCTGGCTTCTACTCCACAAGATAATGGTAAAGATGCTCTTTTCCCTGAGGCATCTCTGTCTGATAATGTTGATTATGGAAAGAACAGGGCATTGCTGGCCTGGAACTATATAGACAGGATGTGGACACAAAAAAACTCCTCAATGATTCCCGGATACCTGCGCAATGATTTAAAACAATTATCGAATCCGTATATAAGAGAAGTTTTGGTAAGGGAGATTTATCCGGGACGTGAAGTAAACTACGGTGAGGCTAACTATATACAGACCCTTAATCTTTCTTTCTATCCAAAAGAGAGAGGACCTTATAATCTCGATGCAGATAATATTGATGAACAAGGTAATCTGCTTTTTCCTGAAAAAAGATGGGGCGGAATAATGCGAAAGATGGAGAATACCAACTTTGAGAATCTGAATGTGGAGTATCTTCAATTCTGGCTTCTCGATCCTTTCCTTGATGATGATAACCCCAATCGGGAGGGTGGTGACCTCTACTTTAATTTCGGAGAAATAAGCGAAGATATACTGAAAGACGGCATGAAGAGTTATGAAAACGGTATGCCGGTAGATGGAAATTACTCTTTCATCACATCAACCAATTGGGGCCGAGTATCCACTCAGAATTCTCTGACCTATGCATTTGAGAATGCACCGGAGGCAAGGCCCATGCAGGATGTCGGACTTGACGGTTTACCAAACGTAGAGGAATATGGATTCTCTTCATACTCGGATTATCTCGAACGTCTTCAGCAACGTCTTCCCGCTTCTGTCATATCTCAGATGCAGGAGGTGCCCTTCTCACCGATGAATGATCCTGCAGGAGATAACTACCATTTCTATAGGAGTGATTACTATGATAACGTTCGTGCTTCGATCCTTGAACGTTATAAGCATTATAACGGTGTGGAGGGCAATTCTCTGTCGCCTGACCAGAGTCCTAATCCATTATATCAGTCCTCAAGAAGTGTGCCTGATGTAGAGGATATTAATCAGGATAATACGCTGAACGAATATGAGCGCTATTTCGAGTATAAAATTTCTATCCGTCCTGAAGATTTACAGGTGGGTAAGAATTATATCACTGATATGCGTGAAACAATAGTGCCCACACGTGAAGGCATGGGAAGAAGTGTATGGTATCAGTTTAAGATACCTCTCAGCCAACCGGATAAGGTGGTCGGTGGTATTGCTGATTTTTCTACCATTAGATTTGCCCGTATTTTCATGACCGGTTTTAAAGAGACAACACATCTGCGTTTCGGATCGCTTGAACTCGTGAGAGGAGAGTGGCGCGATTACAAATTTAATCTTAACAGTCGTAACGATGCTCCGGCTGAGGGTGAACTCGATATGTCAATCGTTAACATTGAAGAGAATTCAGGTCAGAAACCGGTGAACTATGTGCTTCCACCGGATGTAACACGAATTCAGGATCCGGGTCAGATGCAGGCTACGCAGCTGAATGAACAGTCTTTATCAATGAAAGTGACCGGACTCCAACCGGGAGACGCACGTGGAGCCTATAAAAATACTCAGCTCGACTTACGTATATACCGGCGACTTCAGATGTGGGTGCATGCCGAGGCTCCGATTGACGATCATACTAATCTTAAGGATGGAGATCTGGCTTTATTCATTCGTCTGGGATCAGATGTGAAGAATAACTATTACGAGTATGAGATTCCTCTCGAGCTTACCCCTCCACCACCATCGGGTAGTTATAACAACCTGAATATGGCCGACAGACAGACCGTCTGGCCAAAGTCAAATTTCCTGGACGTCGCTTTTGATGCTTTTACCGATTTAAAGACACGACGTAATCATGACAAGAGCGCTGACATAGCGGGGGTAGGATATAACATACTTTATTCAATGAGAGATCCGGGGAACGACCACAATATTATCAGCGTGTTGGGTAATCCCAGTCTCAGTGATATCAGAGTCATGCTGATTGGAATTCGCAACAGATCAAACACTGTCAAAGATGGCACAGTCTGGGTCAATGAATTACGAGTCACCGATTTCAATGAAGAGGGTGGTTGGGCTGCCAATATAAATGCCAACCTCACTTTAAGTGATATAGCCATGCTTAACTTCGGCGCTCATAAAGAAAGTGCAGGATTCGGAGGAGTTGACCAAGGGCTATCTCAGCGCCGTCTTGATGATTTTGAACAATATAATTTCGCAATACAGGGAGACTTAGGTAAAATCATGCCCCGTAATGCTAAACTTACCGCACCTGTTTACTATTCTAAATCTACCGAAAGAACCACTCCAAAATATAATCCGCTTGATCAAGATATCCTTCTTAAGGACGCTTTGAAAGCTGCTACTACAAAGCAAGAGAAAGACTCAATAAAAAGCTATGCTCTGACCAGGAAATCTGTGGAAAGTTTTTCAATATCGAACTTGAGATTTAATGTGCAGAGCAAGAATCCGATGCCCTGGGATCCTGCAAATTTCCAGGTGGCTTTCTCTTTCAATAAACAGAAGAATATAGATCCAACTACTGAATATCAGAATACCAACGACTACAGGGGATCTTTCCAATACACCTATAGCCCCTACATAAAGCCCTGGAAACCGTTTGGTTTTATCAAAGGAAACAGTAAGACAGCCAAATATTTCAAAGATTGGGGAATTAATTGGTTCTTCAATAGTCTCACTTTCTTCACTAATATCAGTCGGTATTATTATGAAGAACAGACAAGAAGTCAGATAGATGTAGATTTTCAACTACCTGTTCAAGTTAGTAAGAATTTCCTTTGGGATCGTCAACTTACCATTAACTGGAATATCATACAATCATTGAATCTATCTTTCGCCAGCAACACCACGGCAAGGATAGAGGAAACCATAGGAGCAGTCAATAAACGGTTGTTCCCTGATAAATATCGTGACTGGCGCGATACAGTATGGTCATCAATAAAAGGACTTGGTACTCCCTGGAACTATAACCAGACTTTCACCGGATCTTATAAAGCACCTTTTAATAAGATTCCGGCACTTGACTATCTTACTGGAAATCTTACTTACACCTCTACTTATAGATGGGACAAAGGTGCTACGGTTGAAAATCTTTACCTCGGTAATTCTATTCAGAACCAGACTATCTGGAACGCTGATGCGCGGTTGAATTTTGAAACACTTTTCAACAAATCAAAATATCTGCAAGCCATCAACCGTCGGTTCTCAAGGGGTTCCGGCCGAGATAGTAATACCTCACGTTCTGCAGGGTCACAACGTGTGAATATGCCTAAGAAATTCGAACGTTCCATACCATTGTCTGCTGATACTTCAACCTTGGTGAAGCATAATCTGAAAACCAAGAAAATTAAAATAACAGCTACAAAATCTGGTAAACCTTTCAAAGTTGAAACCAAGACAATAGATGACAATACTATCGAAATCCTTACTAAAGGAGAGGGGAGCATACGTCTTGTAGTAAGGGAGGACGTCAAAGAAGCGAAGCAGTCATTGGTAAGGGAAGCATCCGACTATGTGTTACGGTTTCTAATGATGCCTCGGAGTCTTTCCTTCCGTTGGAGAAGTTCCCATTCACTCAACCTGCCGCAGTTTTCTCCCAATGTCGGAGATATTTTCGGACAAAGTAATAAATATGGACCACTTGCTCCCGGACTTGATTTTGCCTTTGGTTTTTATGATGAAAGTTATGTGAATAAGGCATTGGAGAGGGGGTGGCTTCTTACATCAGATGATATGACCTCCCCGGCAATATGGAATAAGGGTAAGGAGTTTAATTTCGAGCTTACATTGGAGCCCGTAAGGGGACTTAAAGTAGTATTGACGAGTAATCTTACTGATAACCGTACGCATCAGGTACAATTTATGTTTGCCGGTATGCCGACCGCTTTCAGCGGTTCATATACTCGCACACACGTTGCCTTATCAAGCGCCTTGCGCAGTTCTAAAGCAGCCAACGGATATGAATCATCTGCTTTTAATCGTTTTCTTGCCAACATACCGATTATCGCAGACCGTTATGACAGCCGTTATAACGGATTAAGATATCCTGACACAGGATTCTTGGAGGGGAATCCTCTTGCAGGAACACCGTTTAATCCAACTGTAGGAACAGTCAGTCGCACGAGTCCTGATGTGCTTATTCCGGCCTTCTTAGCAGCCTATAGCGGATATGACGTCAATAAGATAGGTCTTGATCATTTTGCCGGGCTCGGATCCATGCGGCCTAACTGGCGTGTCACTTACGACGGGCTTATGCAGATTGGCAGTTTGAATAAGATATTCAAATCGTTTACACTTTCTCATGCTTATCAATGTACCTATTCCATAGGTAACTATTCAAGTTATTTAAACTGGGTAAGTGTCGACGGAAATATCGGTTTTACCCAGGATGAACTAACACGTCAGCCCGTACCCTCGTCGCCTTATAACATATCATCAGTGGCTATAACAGAAAAATTCTCACCATTGATTGGTGTAAATATGACTTTCAAAAACGACCTTACGGTTAACGCCGAGTACCGTGACGCCCGTACACTCAATCTTAATTCTTCAGCAGGCCAGATTGTAGAAACCGGCAGTAAGCAAATCTCCT
>CAZPHL010000046.1:7472-19089 GCA_964586465.1 uncultured Sangeribacter sp. | reverse complement strand
GACCCCCTGATTAACAGTCAGGTGCTCTAACCAACTGAGCTATTGAAGCATTTTGCTTTATCAAGTGACTGCTTAACTTGTTTTAGTGTTAGTGTCTCTCTCAATTGCGGTGCAAAGTTACAACGTTTTTTAGAACTGTGCAAGTTTTTCAATGAAAAAATTTATATATTTTTTAAATAAATTTTACTCAACTTAGCCAAACCTCATATTATCAAACTCTTATATTTCTCCTATATATCTTATCCTATATCTTATCCAATTTACTATTATTCCTTTTGGCTACCTATAACGTTAAATTATTTTCATCTTACCAACAGAAACAAATTATTCTAATGATAAAAAATCGAGTGTAGTGTCGACATCTCCTTTTATATTAATTTCCACCTTTTAGTTTTTTCATATTAGAAATAGGCGGATGGTAATAAAAGTCTTTTATGACAAAAGGCTTATTGTAATAAGGGTCTTCCTTTGACAATAAGTTTCCTTTTACAAAACTCTCCTGTTAAAGAAAAACTTCCTGTAATAATGTCTTATTGTATCAAATACTTCCTATGACAAAAGTATTTATGTACCAAAAAGTCTCCTGTGACAAGATATTACTATAACAATGCTCTTCCACTTACAAGGCTTCTGTGGCTATCCCTATTTGACAGATTGAACTAAGAATGTCGCCGATATGTTTATATAATAGGTTTTCACGATAAACAATAAAAAAAATAAATTATGTTTAAATCTACAATGATTGCCGGTGCCGGTGGTTTCTTAGGCACCTGTCTTCGTTTTCTTTCAGATAAGTTGGGGGCTGCAATCTGTCACCTAATCTTTCCCCTTAGGCACATTCATGGCCAATATGGTAGGTTGTATTATAATCGGTATGCTTTATGGCTATCTCAATAAAACCGGACGCCTGAGCAAGACAAATAATCTGCTTTGGATCACCGGTTTTTGCGGAGGTTTGACCACATTCTCCTCTTTCTCCGACGACATGATCTCACTGCTTGAGAAAGGTGATGTCGGTATGTTTGTATTCTATATGGTTACCAGCCTTGTTTTCGGTATAGCAATGGTAGCGCTCGGAGCTGCATGTATCCGTAAGCCTGCTGCAAAAACTCAAAATGCTTAATCCTATAAACTATTGAAATTATGATTATTGAATATATGCTTATTGCAGGGTTAGGCGGTTTTGCCGGCACCTGCGGACGATACCTGACCGGCGTAGCCGGAAAGAAACTTTTCGGTGATAAATATCCTGCCGGCACATTTGCTGTCAATGTGATCGGATGTTTTATAATCGGTATTTTTGTCGGTCTCTGGACTCGCCATGATATGAGCCCCTTGGTAAACGCACTCCTTATCTCCGGTTTCTGCGGAGGTTTCACTACTTTCTCCTCATTCAGTCATGACAGCTTCGCTATGATCCAGAAAGGTGAATGGTGGAAATTCATCTGTTATATTGTTCCTTCCGTTGCTCTCGGTCTTCTCATGGTATGGCTCGGAATCAAATGCGTCGCCTGAATCTACCCTATTTTTTCATAACATATTTATTAACACCCATTCCTGTTAATTTTTTCGAACAGGAGTGGGTGTTGATTTAATAGTTAGTTTATGAAGTTCACATCTACACTACAATTATAATTATCAACATCTACTCAGTTTTGTTATTTAATTCCATATTTTTTAATTAAATTTGCAATATATAAGAAAAAACATCAAACAAATTCTTAACCGTTTCAATCAAAATCAATTGACATGAATAACCAGAACCTTCCACCCTACCCTCCTCAGATTCCACCAAGCAATAATCTTGTCTGGGCAATCCTCACCACAATCTTCTGCTGTCTCCCTTTCGGTATTGTTGCAATCGTGTATGCCGCTAAAGTTGATGGTCTTTGGGCGGCCGGTGATTACGGAGCAGCTTACGAGGCATCCCGTAAAGCTAAGAACTGGTCAGTGATAGCAGCTGCTGTCGGAGGTCTCGTGATTATCGTTTATGTTATACTTATGTGTTTCGGATTAGCCGATCTTGGAGCACAACAATAAATCATGAGGCTTAATTCCACACGCTACAAACAAAAGTCTGTCACCATCACCCTTATTGTGGTGATGGTGATTATTCTGTTATTCATATATGGCTGGGTTGATCCTGAAAGCACTGTGTGGGGAAGGTTTTTTCCCAAATGTCCTGTCAAACTACTTACAGGTTTACAATGCCCCTCGTGTGGAATACAACGTGCAGCCCATGCTATGTTGCACGGTGATTTTTACGGGGCATTAAGACAGAATTGGTTCCTTATTTTTTCTATTGGTTATCTGATTTGTCTTATCTTCACCAAATATTTCTGTCAGACCTTTTCTCCGGCAAGAAAATTTTTCTGGGGGCAACCCGGATGCACCCTTTACATCACATTTTACATCATTTGGTTTATAGTCCGGAATATTTTGCACATCTGAGGATTTCCGTTATATAACCACAAAGATGTCACGATCGATAATTTACCTATTATCACTACCTGCCGATTACAAATGTAATTCTTTTTTATGGCCTAAGGTGCGCGTATAACTGAAAATACCCGCACAGGCAGCGAAACCCACGCTGATGTAGAGGCATATCCTCACTGCATTCCATTCTGTAGCAACCATTGCAAATACTGTGCTTACAAAAGTGGCTCCAAGTGTCTGTCCTACGAGTCGTGCCGTACTCTGCATACCACCAGCACCACCGGTGCGATGCACAGGGGTAGCCATTACCATCACAATATTGTTAGGAGTCTGAAACATTCCGAATCCCACTCCGCATATTGCCATTCTCCAGGCAATGTTCCATTCTTGGGGTGAACTCCCCGTGTGTAAAAGCAACAACACACCTATGATAAATACTCCCATTCCAACGGCAGCTGTGGCACCCGGATTATGACGTTCTACATATCTTGCTGCTATAGGGGAGACTATCATGGTAGCCAAAGGCCACGGGGTCATAAGTAAACCGGTGGTGATTTCTGAAAAATGATAACTGTTAAGATACATGAAAGGCAACGCAAGCATGGTAACGATCTGTGCTATGAACGAACACACGGACGTCATTATACTCATTGCATACATTGAATTCTTGAAGAGATCTACAGGAAGTAACGGCTGTGTATGTCCGAACTGACGTCTGATATAAAATACCCCCACTACTATACCCGTTACCAACATAACACCGCTCAATACCAGATCTCCTTTTCGGGAAAAATTGCCCAAAGCATAAAATATCAAACCAAAAACAATCATATTCTCCAACGCACTGACCCAATCAAAAGGAGGCTTATTCTCTTTGACAGGATTCTGTGGCAATAACCTCCATCCAATAAAAAAGGCTATGATGCCGAGAGGGATATTGATCAGGAAAAGCCAATGCCAGGATGCTACTGAAAGTATAGCTCCGGCTATTGTCGGTCCGGCAGCGGTGGCGATAGCAATGCACATGGCGTTGAGTGCCATTCCACGCCCCAAAATTTCCCTTGGATATATCAGTCTCACCAAAGCTATGTTGACTCCCATCACACATGCGGCACCTATGCCTTGAATGCCACGTGAAATCACCACCATTGTGAAATTCTGTGAAGCGGCACATAATCCTGACGACAATGTGAAAATCACAACCCCTGTCAGGAATGTCCTTTTATAGCTATGGAGATCCCCTATTGAGCTCACAGGAAGCAGGAGCATTGTTATTACAAGCTGATATACTGTTACCATCCACACGGAGGTTGAGTTGCTGATATGGAATTGATCTGCTAAAACGGGCAACGCCACATTGACCAGAGTCACATCCAGTACTGTCATTACCAGCACTATTTGCAACGCCATTACAGCTATATACTTCTTGTAGGAGAATCCTATTCCTGCCATAATCTTTAAAATAATTGTTTTTAACAAAATGAGACCGGCGCTCTATGAATAGAATGTTTTTCGATTCTTTTTTGTTTGTCATCACTGCAAATTGAAACACTGATAAGTATTTGGCACCTCTCTGTTTATCCTGTTCGGTTATCTTGATTTACAGCTAAAATAATCAACAAATATCCAACCTGCCTATAAACAATCTGAGAGAAGAGGAGGTTATAAGATAAAAGCCAATGTAAATCTTCCACTTTAAAAAAACCGATCCAACCATGAGGTATGTCAATTCAGGCGACGGCAAGATGCCCTTGATGTCTCTTCTCGCCATATTATCTATATCCTTGACAATCAATATGCCCGGTCTGGCTGTATCGCCTATGCTCGGGAAACTGCGCGACCTGTTCCATTCATCTGAGATGGAGGCTCAGCTCGTGACTTCACTGCCAAACTTATTCATGATTCCGGTTGTGCTCATAGCCGGTAAAATTTCAATAGCCTCTCGCCAGACTGCCGTTCTGCTCACAGGTCTGATAATTTTCTTGTTTGCCGGTATCGGTTGTTTCTTCGCCAACAGTATGATGGCGTTGATTATTTTAGGATGTTTCGTAGGTATTGGCTGCGGACTGGTGGTACCCATAGCCGCCGGTTACATTTCAGAATGGTTCATGGGCAGCTCACGACAAGCTGATTTAGGGCTTAAATCCACCACTTCAAATGCCATGGTCATCATAGCCAATATATATGTGGGTATTGTTGCCGCTCACCATTGGCACGCAGCGTTCGTAGTGTATCTTACTCCTCTGATTCCATTGGCACTCGTGCCTTTCATGACACAACGATATGTCAATAAATACAGAATCATAAACAGTAATGAAAATGGTGTGAATAATGAAAAGAATCAAAAAGAAATAAATAAGCCTACTCCTTATCATTTCCAGGGTAGTCGATCCACCTGGATGCTGGTCAGTCTTATCTGTCTCTATCTTTTCCTGACTTATGCCACCACTTCGATTTCTTATTATGCCCCCTTCTGTATGGAGCACTTCGGAATGAATACTACACAGGTAGGTGTCGTCACTGCTATGTATTATCTTATGTGTGCCGTATGTGGAGCGATCGTTTCTCCCTTAAAGCGTATTTTTGGTAAAAACACTATGTTCATCTGTCTGGCCCTTTGTGCCATAGGACTCTTCGGCATCGGTTTCACCCACAATTTCTGGATCTATACCATATCATCGCTTATTACCGGATTCGGCTATGGCATAATTCAACCCATCATTTACAATAAGACTACATACGTGGCACCCAACCGTAAACTCGGTACGCAATATTTCGGGTATGTACTTTCTGCCAATTACGTATCAATAATGATGGTGCCGTTTGTGGACGGCGCAGCTCGCAAAATCTTCAATTCCACTTTACCGACTTTTGAATTCATTTTCAGCGGAATTGTAGTTTGCATCATCCTTGCCTGGGCTTTATTCAAGCGCCATAATTATATTTTCGCTGTAAATCCTGCCTCTCCGGCTCCAACTCCTGACGAAATAAAACAGTAAGTGCGAGTCATTCCGTTCCAGTTACTTTAATTTGAGTCATTTCGTTACAGTTACTTTAAGAGGCGTGACCAATCGATCTTTAGTGAGTTGAAGATAAGTGTCCCAATCAGAAGGATGGTCACCTTTGCTCCAGGCAGAGCCCCAATAATAAACGAGCTTCTCTCCCGGAATATACGATGTCTCCACTAAAGCGTGGCCTGTGGCATCGCGGGTAGAATCCTTTATTGGAATAAACCTTGTCTTTTCAGCTTTTTCAGGCATCAAGGCGCCAATATAGATCAACCCGTTATCCGCATCTTTATCCTCTGTGAAATCCACGTATGCCACATACCCTTCCCCTAAAGTGTAGCCGTCCGGATTCTGTGTATGCACAACCGGACCGGCTACTACTTTCCTCGGTACAGTCAGACCATCATAACACACTTCAGTTCTGTTTAGCCATGATCCGGCATCAAGACTTATGATGCGTGTCTCCACCACGTTGCTGTCTGCCACCACTACAGAAGGACCGTAAATAAGCTTTACTGTAATGCGTAACGGACCGTTATCAAGCACTTCATGTTTCTGCCAGGCCCATGGAAAAACAATATCACCATTATCATCAAGGAGAGCCGAAGCACCACCTCCTAAGGAACTGGCCACTATATAAGCATCCATTCCGTTTCCGTTGTCTGTATGCATCGACAGTCCCTCGGCATCAAGCCGGTAACGATCTTCAAGCACAAGGGTGTCTACTGATTTTGTCCATATATCATAACCGAACCCTCGTTCTCCGGCAGCCTGCAGAGCCGGTCCGTAAGCTGTATAGGCCCCTTTATCGTTCTCCCAACTGAAATTATCCTTATGCTCCGGGAAGTGACGCCCATATACTTTTGGCGTAACCTCATTCGGTTTGCCTGATGCAATTTTAAATTGTTGCTTTCCCTCCGATTCAAGGATCACAGGAAAAACAAACTTTCCATCATAAGTAAGCTGATATGGTATTTCCTCTCCATACGAGTTCTTCAGTATGAAGCCATCCGGGAACCGTTGCCGGAATATCCCTGCTTCAGTTTGAGCTAATTCAGCCCTCTGATAACTGCTTGGATTTGTAACAGTGATTGTCAACTCATGCTCAGTTCCGTTTATTTCGTGAGCATAGGCACCTTGAGCCAATGTCACCATCGGCACTATGAAAGCCGGCAATAACTTTTTCATAACAATTTCAACGTGGAGTTATCCTTTGAAAACCTGCTGATTATTATTGATCACTTCAAAGCCTTACCGGCAGAGAAAGCATCGCCAACTCTGTTTCCCAACTCAATATAGCCAAAATGTACAGGGTCGAATGTGATAAGCTTCATCTTCTCTACATCCGGATTACCGTCTGCCGCAAGATAACTTTCATCACATACTATATTTACAATCTCAGCGATAAGATAATAACCGGTTGGAGATTCAAACAGCTTCTCCTTTACGCGACATTCCAATGTCATAGGAAAACAATCAAATACCGGCGCGTCTACATGCTCCCCCTTTTTGGATTCCCAACCTGTCTTCTTGATTTTGTCAGGTGATTTTCGGGCACTGACAATACCAACATAATCAGCTGATACAAGCGTATCGACTGTAGCAAATGCAACAGTAAATTCACCGCAACGGTTCAGATTGTCGGTGGTGGCATGCGAACCCAATGAGATCATGATTTCATTTCTGTCCCATTGGCCGCCCCAGGCTGCGTTCATCGCATTTGGGGTACCGTCTGACTCGTATGTGCCGATTATCAGCACCGGCTGTGGCAGTAGCCACGCCTGTGGTTTGAAACTTTTCATATTACTCTACTTTTATTTTTAATATGCTGAATATTATCATTAGAGATAAGATAGTATAAAAACAGATAAAATGTTATCCTTACGGATAAGCTCGCCTCATCCTAACAGATTAACACACTTCTGATCATCGGCAGCACTTCAAGTCCTTGAGCCATTGAGCCATTGAATTAAGAATTTGGAACCGGAATATGCCAAAGAGAGAATATGAGTGTCTTTGAGGCGGTCAGTCTTTATTAATGATAACGACTCTTTACCATTTTTGAGGATGACTTTCTACGAAGTTATCTGTGTATTAAATCGGTTTAAAATTATAAAAAAAATCGGAGATAAAATACAGTTAAGATAAAAAACTTATGTGAGTTATAAATAATATAAAGTAATGTCTCCGAGAACAGAATTAAACACCAACCATCCCTTTCTTTTTTGATAATAACAAGAATATAGGAGTGTTTATAGGAAGGTTGATGTAACAGGAGTGAAAGAGAATAGTAAGTGATATTAAGGTAAATTACAGTTAGAAATAATAGTAACAGGTAAATTAAATACTAATGAATAGACCGTCAATAAAAGATTTCGAATTTTAAACAAATAGTGTTTTAACGATGTTATTAAAATAGAAATAAACAATTATCTATTATTATGAAAACATTTGAAGAAAAGATAAAAGAAACAATACCCACACTCGTAGTTTTCCAACATCACGGCAGTCAGGATGCTGTTGCCGTAAAGTATCTAACTGATACACTTCGTGTAAAATACAGTGGTAAAGCCAATATTATGCGTGCTGACGATCCCCACGGAAAACTTAAGGTTTCTTATCGTCTTAATGAATACCCGACTTGGATTGTTTTCAAAGAGGGTCAGGAACTTATGCGTGAGAGTGGTCATAAAACTGAAAGCCAGCTTTCCGAAATGATCGAAAGAGCCCTTTAACATAGTGTATGTTAATTATGTTCTTGTCTTAACCAAACAGTAGGATAATCATACATAGGTTATCACATCATGGTAACCTTCATTTAAAATTTCTCCACTATAAACTATGGAATTAAAAGGATCTAAAACTGAAGAATGTCTGAAAACTGCCTTTGCCGGTGAAAGCCAGGCCGCAGTAAAATATTCCTTCTATGCTAAGAAAGCAAAAAAGGATGGATACCAGCAGATCGGTGCTATTTTTGAAGAGACTGCTCATAATGAACATACTCACGCCAAGATATGGTTTAAGTTGCTTCATGGCGGTGATGTACCCACCACTCCGGAAAATCTCTTGGATGCCGCTGCCGGTGAGGAATATGAGTACAAGGATATGTACAAAGATTTCGCCGCTATAGCAAAAGAGGAAGGTTTCAACGATATCGCTCGTCTTTTTGAGCGTGTAGGTGAAATTGAACGCACTCACATGGAGCGTTACCGCACTCTTCTTAAGAATATTGAAGACGGGCTGGTATTCTCTCGTGACAACGACCGTATGTGGATGTGTCGCGAATGTGGTCATATTCATATCGGTAAGGATGCCCCAAAAGTTTGCCCGGTTTGCAAACATCCTGAAGCATACTTCGAACTCCGTCCCGAAAATTATTGATATCAGAAGTTTACAACAAATAAAAAGGAGCATTGAAATTTCAATGCTCCTTTTTATTTGTTGTAAACTAAATGTCAAAAACCTGCGGTCTTGAGTATCAACCCGGGCAATTCAATATTATTGAATACCCTTGAAAAGTTTTCTGCTCCTGCACCCGCCGAATACACCCCAACAGGATTACCGGTGTGAGCACCTGTGGTCCAACCTACGGCAGCTTTATTGGAAAGTGTACGGAAAACTCCGGAAGCAAAAGCATTGAAATCATTGTAAAGTGATTTCTCATCTTTACCACTCTTTTCTTCAAATACCTGACGATATAGTTTCTCCAACGCTGCTGTCTCCGGTGCAGAAATCTGAACTTCTTTCCAGAATCCGAATTTATCTTCAAGCAATTTCTTCATACCTTCCCAACCGCCGGGATTCCCCTCCTCAAGCATCTTCTTGCAAACATCGGAAAACATCTCTTTTGACATCTTCTGATGTTTCAAAACATCAAAATGGGCCACATAACCATTCAGGCCGTTACCGACTGATATACCGCCGGTATCATGGTCTGCGGTCACTACTATCAGAGTCTCTTCCGGATGCGTCTGCATGAAATCGTAGGCTAACTTCAACGCATTGTTGAAATTATAAATCTCGGTAATGGCTGTGAGTGCATCATTGCCGTGAAGCGCATGATCGATATTACCACCCTCTACCATCATGAAAAAACCGCCCGGAGTTTTCTGCTGCAGATAGTCAAGACATGCCTGAGTCATCTCGGGGAGAGTCATCATACCGGGAATGGAATCAATCACATAACCCGTATTGCCACTCTGGAAAGGATTCTCCTGAAGAAGTATCATGCGCTTTGACAAATCCACATCCTTAGGAGAATGAATGATCTTTATATTATTCTTTTCATATTCCTCTATGATACCGTTTGACTTCCCCTTGCTGTCATAAAGGCCGGTCAAGGCAGCCCCTGCAAGGAAATCAAAATTGGAGTCTATAAACTGACGGTCAATCTGATCGGAATAATAACGTTTTGGCACATGAGCATAGAAAGCGCCCGGAGTTGCATCATCAGCTGCCACATTGGTTACCAGACCAACTCCGTATCCGGCATCTTTGAAGGTCTTGGCTATGGAATAGACCGGAACTGTGTCGGGTGTCATTCCCAGCATACTGTTATTGGTCTTGTAGCCGGTTGCGAGTGCCGTGCCGGCGGCCGCGGAATCAGTCACATCTGAACTGGCAGAGTAAGTTAAAGCCAATCCGGTATAAGGGAAGGTCATCATCAAGGGCAACTCTTCTTGACCGAGCACATTTCGGGCATAAGTCACAGAAGCCATGGCCGGAGCCACTCCCATGCCGTCACCTATGAAATAAAACACATATTTAGGTGTAGCGCTCCAAGCAGTCATAGTTACTGCCATAAGCAATGCACCTCCACATATCGTCCGAAGTTTTTGTATCAGTTTCATGTATCAGGTTTTATTAGATTTTAATTTTTTCAGTCTTTAAGAGCTTGCTCAAGATCACCTATTATATCATCTACATCTTCTATACCGACAGAAAGACGCACCAGATCCGGAGCGACTCCGGCTTCACGCAATTGTTCGTCGGTGAGCTGCCTATGGGTATGGCTGGCAGGATGCAGCACACACGTACGTGCATCGGCAACATGGGTTACTATTGAGATGAACTTCAATTTATCCATAAATTCTATGGCGTCCTCTCGTGTGCCCTTCAATCCGAACGATATTACGCCACAAGTGCCGTTTGGCATCTGTTTTTTTGCCAATTCATAGTATTTGTTGCCCGGAAGTCCTGCATAGTTTACCCAGCTGACTTTAGGATGCTTCTCGAGCCATTCAGCCACTTTCTGTGCATTTTCACAATGACGAGGCATACGGAGATGCAAGGTCTCAAGCCCGATATTCAACAGGAAAGAATTGTGAGGTGAAGGTATGGAGCCTAAATCTCGCATTAGTTGTGCAGTAGCTTTTGTAATGAAGGCACCCTTGCCGAAAGCTTTGGTATAGGTTAGACCGTGATATGACTCGTCAGGAGTAGTCAACCCGGGGAATTTATCGGCATTTGCTTCCCAATCGAAATTACCGCTGTCAACAATCACACCTCCCACACTTGTAGCGTGGCCATCCATATACTTTGTAGTTGAATGTGTCACAATGTCAGCACCCCATTCAAAAGGACGACAGTTTACCGGTGTGGCAAAAGTATTGTCTATGATGAGGGGTACACCGTTGGCATGAGCTACACGAGCGAATTTTTCTATGTCGAGCACATCGTTGCTCGGATTAGAAATTGTCTCTCCAAAAATCAACTTCGTATTCTTGCGGAAGGCAGCTGCAATTTCCTCTTCCGACGCATTAGGACTGATAAACGTACATTCGATACCCATCTTTTTCATTGTAACTGCGAAAAGGTTGAATGTACCTCCGTAAATAGCGGAAGAACAAATGAAATGATCACCGCTCTCACATAGGTTGAACACTGCATAGAAATTAGCAGCCTGACCTGAAGAAGTGAGTATAGCAGCCACTCCACCCTCCAACTCAGCTATCTTGGCAGCCACCGCGTCATTAGTGGGGTTTGCCAGACGGGTATAGAAATATCCGCTCTCTTCAAGGTCGAAGAGGCGCGCCATCTGTTCTGATGTAGAGTATTTGAAAGTTGTGCTCTGGATAATCGGGAGCACACGTGGTTGACCGTTCTCCGGTTTCCAACCACCTTGCACGCATATCGTGCCTGTATTCATTTTTGCCATAGTCTTAACTGAA
>CAZPHL010000046.1:5405-7372 GCA_964586465.1 uncultured Sangeribacter sp. | reverse complement strand
TCATACATGAAGTCGGCAGGATGTTGAGCGTTAGCTTCTATCCCTCCAACTTTTGCGGCTGCTAAAAAAACATAATCCGGTCTCTCACTTGCAAAAAAATTGTCAACAGCCTGCTGGGATACCAGGTCAAGTTCCGAATGTGTCCGTGTCACTATATTTGAATAACCCCGACGTTGCAACTGTCGCAATATTGCAGAACCGACCATACCCTTATGACCGGCTACATAAATCTTACTATCTTTTTCCATATTGTTTGCAAAAATAGATATATTCCTTTATTTCTGCAAACATCTTGCATACGGGAATGAAATTGAGGATTATTCTTAGGAGGTCATATCACTTTAAATAAGCATGACTGTCAACAGACCCCATACCACTAAAAGAATATTACTTACAGCGTATGTTACGGTATAGCCGATAGCCGGAAGCGTACTGCCCAGAGTAGTCTGCACGGCACCGAGCGCGGCCGTACACGTACGTGTGCCACAGCAGCAACCTAAGGTTATAGCCGGATTGAATTTGAATACCTTGTGACCTAAAAACATACCGACACATAAGGGGATGGTGGTGGTGATTATGCCTACTACAAACAACATCGGTCCTACTGCCTTTATACCGGCCACAAACGACGGGGCAGCTTCTATGCCAACCACAGCGATGAAGACATTCAAACCGAGATTATTCATTATCCACAGTGCTCCGGGAGAGATATGACCGTAAGTAGGTCGTTTCGACCTCAGCCAGCCGAACACCAAACCTGCAACCAACGAGCCTCCGCTTGTGCCGAAACTAACCGGTATGCTCCCTATCCATATACTCATCGCACCGAACAGACCACCTATGAAAATGGCAAGACCTACAAACATGAGATCTGATTGCACCGACGGGCGATCGACATGTCCGATATGAGGTGTAGCCCTCTGCACTCTCTCCGGCCGGCCGATCACTGTAAGCTTATCACCTTTCTTAAAAGTTGTGGAAGCAGAAATCTCAAGAGGCTGTCCTCCACGCTTTGCATCGCGAATAACAACTCCATGCATGTACTTTCTTCTCCTTAACTCCGTGATAGGCACATCTATAAAATCATTTTTTGATACCAACACTCCGATGCGGTCAAGAGGATATGAGAGTAGCTCTTGATTGACGATCTCCTCGCCCGTATAGGCTCCCACACTTACCATATCCTCGCGCTGTCCACAGAGCACCACCTCATCTCCCTCATGTATATAATCGTCATGACGCGGGGCCTTTATCTCTCCATTATGCATGACTCTGTCAACATATACCTCCAACCCAAGCTGCCGGAGTCTTTGCTCAGTTGATCGCACTGTCTGGGGTAAAGTGAAAAAAACATCCGACACCTTGTAGGCTCGATAAGCTATCGTAGACAATGCGTTTGCGTATGAAGGATCATTATTGCGGTCACCGGTGTTCAACTTCTGCTCAAGTTCAAGTGTCTGTCGACGCACTTTTTCTAAACCACCCAAAAACCGAGGCCCGAGGTTGCCTACGATTATGACAGTGCCAAGTGTTCCGAATATATATGTCACGGCATAGCACACCGGTATTATATTTAGCTCTCTGTCGAGTTCCTCTTTTGACAATCCTAATCTCTCCAAAGCTTCCGACCCCACGCCTAAAAGCGCGGAACAAGTTTCGGAACCTGAGAATAATCCTACTGTCTCACCTTTTGTATACCCCATAACCTTGGCCATGACAAATACGGAAATGAAGCACATACAACTCATCAGCACTGCGAAAAGTGCCTGACGTGCTCCACTACCTTTTAGAGATTTAAAGAAATCAGGCCCGACACTGTAACCTATCGAAAAAAGAAACATCATGAAGAATACCATCTTCAAAGGGCCCGACATTGGAATTTTCAACTGCCCTATCAGCACCCCGACCAATAACACGGATGTGACGCTCCCGAGCTGAAAACTTCCAATCTTGATTTTCCCTATAAA
>CAZPHL010000046.1:0-5305 GCA_964586465.1 uncultured Sangeribacter sp. | reverse complement strand
GTCGTGGCAAATAAGGCCACCAAAACCAAGGGAAGAAATTTTAATAATTTTTTCATAGTAAATTATATTTAGTAATTAAGTGTTTCAACATATCATCATTGATTTCCTATCTCTTTGTAAGAAAAACAAAATCAGAAAATTATAGTTTTTACACTTATGTTAATAAGTGTTAGCGACCGGTAGATTCTTCATACCCATCACGCTTTAGTGATAATTAAACGATCATCTCTTTTAACAATACTCGTTTCTTTTAATTAAAAAAGGAGAAGAACACCGTTGCGTCAACCGGTTTCTCCTCCCTTTTTGAAATCTTTAAGTAGTAATTGTTTTATCGTAAATTAAAACAGTAGGTATTTAATTTTTGATCAATCTTGTAAGGCCTTATTTGAATAACTTGTAAAGCTTTATTTGAATAATAAGGGAGCCATCTCATGAAGGCTGCGTCGCCAGGTAAGGAATTCATGAGCGGTGCCGGGAGAAACGTATGATGTAGCATCATAACCGGCTGCCTTGAGAGCCTCTACTGTAGATTTCACCATATCCGGATTTTCCTTGCTTCCGCAGCTTACAAATACCTTATGCACTCCACTGTCTTTGAGATCATCAGGACTGTAGGTTCCACCGCTCAACAGACCATAGTAGCCGAACACTTCCGGACGGCGCATCGTGATAAGCTTAGTCTCAATACCGCCCATCGATAATCCGGCCATGGCTCTGTGGTCGCGGTCGGGGATAGTATTGAAATTAGCATCTATAAATGGGACGAGCTCATCCACCAATACTTGCTCGAACTCTTTGGCATCAAACTGTCCGATCGTGCCGAACTTCACATCATTGGTCATGCCATAGGTCATTACGATGATAAATGGATCAATCTTACCTTCGGCAATAAGATTATCCATTATGAGATTTGCGTGACCCTGATTCGACCAGGCAGTTTCATCCTCACCCCAGCCGTGCTGAAGATAGAGCACAGGATATTTCGTATCTGTCTTACCATACTGTGGCGGAGTGTAAACAAATGCACGACGCTCAGTATTCGTGCTCGGAGAATGAAACAAGACCTGTTGTACATTACCATGAGGCACATTCTTAAGCGCATAGAAGGCACTGTCTTGTGCCGGAATTTCAATTCCACTCTCCCAGCGACATGAACCGAAATAATTGTTTGTACCCGGATCATTGAAAGGAGCTCCGTCCACTATCAGATGGTAATAATGGAAACCCTCATCCATTGGTCCGGCTGTTGTGCCGGTCCATGTGCCGTCGGCCTGCTTTTCAAGCGGGGTGCCACCCTGACCCCCCAATCCGAGAGTTACCACTACAGATTTTGCATCCGGAGCAGGCACACGAAATCGGGCATAACCTTGCGAATTTACCATGGGATATTGCTGTCCATGCTGGTTTTTACTTGAAGGGACAAAGTCTTCCTTCACCTCTGCCTGTAGCATCATCGCGCCGCCTAATACACAGGCTACTGTCAAAAATGTCTTTCTGTACAGATTCATAGGTCTTTGTTAGTTTTGAAAAAAGGGATACTGATTATTCTGATAACGATAGGCTCGATATCTGTTGCAAAAATAATATAAAAATCATATTGTCACAAATAAATTTTTCCTTAATTGCATTACTCACAAGTATTAAGTAATTTTGCATCGGCAATCAGGCTAAAAGAGTTTTTTATGACAGATGAGATTATTGTGGGTATACCTACAGATGGACTGCCCCTGACTGAACGGCAAGGCGATTTGACTATACTATATAATATGCTTATCGGCAAAAACTTCCATTGGCAGAAAAGCTTGAAAGTGCTCTTGCCCGGTATTGTTGAAATACATCCGGAAAGTGAATACAGTGTAATCAATAGAGTGCCTCTGGAAAAATATCTGGAATGTGTCGTTGCAAGTGAGATGAATCCGCAAGCTCCCGTAGAATTTCTTAAAGCACATGCGGTAATCTCCCGCAGTTGGGCCATAGGGAAAATCACAGGGGTGCATGATCACTCTGATGTGGAAAAAATTAACAGTGGAGAAATTATAGTGAATTGGGAGGATACTTGTGACCATGACGGTTTTCATGTTTGTTCCGACGATCATTGTCAACGTTATCAGGGCGTTCAGTCTGTCCATGAATCGGTAAAGAAGGCCCTTGAGGCCACCCGGGGAGAAGTGCTTACCGCTCCGGACGGACATTTGGTGGATGCCCGTTTTTCCAAATGTTGCGGCGGGAAGACCGAGTTATTTTCAACATGTTGGCAATCTCATGAAGAAGCATGTCTGGAAAGTTTCGCCGATCCTTGGTGTGATCTCTCTTCCATAGAATCCTCTGTTCGTAACCGTATACTTCACAGTATATTAAAAGACTACGATCTTATGAATGGAGGAGGTTATAGCTGGACCACTACAGTCACCTCAGGAGAGATCCGTGATAATCTGTATCGTAAGTTCGGAAGAGATATAGGGGAAATAAAAGATATTAGAATCCTTTCACGTGGCAGCTCCGGACGGGCAAAAAATCTCCGGCTGACAGGGACTAAAGGAAATTTTTCGCTCGGTAAAGAGCTTATGATCCGCAGGCTGCTATCCCCCACTCATCTCTACTCCTCATGGTTTGATATCGCGCCACTCTCTTCTGAAAAGGCGGCAAAGAATGGTGATGCACCCGCATGGAAGCTTGAAGGTCGTGGTTGGGGTCATGGCGTAGGTCTATGTCAAATCGGAGCAGCCCGAATGGCCCTTGAAGGTTATACCTATAAAGATATTCTGTCATTCTACTATCCGGGCAGCTACCTGGACAAACATTAAAGAGGATAACCCGACGGGTTATCCTCTTTTTAAAGTTTATACGAATCTCTTCAACTTTTAGCAGTCTTTCAGTGAAGCATAGAACACGTAAGAATGACGTTTGAAAAGACAAAGAACCAAAGGAATAGCAAGGAAAAGAGCTCCTAACCAGAATGCAAATACATGACCTGATATATGGAAAAGGTCTTTGATACCTGTCATGATCAACGGAGCTACAGCTGTACCGAAATAGTTAGCTGTCATAATCCAGGATAATGTACGTGTGGAATCATTAGTTGTAGGTGACAACACAGCTGCCTTATTATAGAACAAAGGTTGCATGACACCGTAGCCTGCACCAACAAGTACCACAGCAATTATATAAGTCCATACTTCATGTGTCATAGCCATAATCACAAGACCACCGATCATAAGAACAAGGCATACCCAGGAAGTGGAGTTACGCACAATTCCCACAAACTTTGTAAGCATGAAGCCGCCAAGGGTTATGAACAGGAAAAAGATAGAAGTAACTATGCCACCCCATGAACTTGACAGGCCATCGTCTTGCATTGCAAAAGGAACATAATAAGACACTACTATTGTACAGATGGTGATTGTAAAATAGAGAGCCATTATTCCGAGAATAGATCTGTCGCGCTGTTCTTTAGTGGTCGGAAGAAATGCATCTTTCTGATCCGGTGCTTGAGAAGCACTGTTCTTATCGGCAGTCTGGTCAGCAGAATCTTTGGAAGCACCTGCAGAAGAAACTGAAGTGTTGGCAGCCGGCGCCACTGTCTCAATGACAGCCGTACGTTTCAGATAATCTTTAGTAAGGAATGGGGCGAGAACCAAAGGTATCGCCGGCAACAGATACACAATGAAGGGCAGATGCCAGTTGGATGTTCCCAACCATCCTACCACGAGTGTGGCTATAATAAGTGAAAAATTAGCGATACCGGATTTGATACCCATCTGCTCCATACGTTCATGACCGACAAACAAGTCGGCTATTACACCTGCAGCTAAAGGTATCACAATACCGCAGCCTACTCCAATGAAACAGCTGATCACTATCAAGGCAAGAAGACTTTTAGCGAAAAAACAAGCCACGCCGGCAACGAGAAATATTACCATACCTATGCATATAAGCGTAAGTTTACTACGTGACATTGACATTTTACCGGCCAAAAGAATAAACGGGAGAATACAGAAATTAGGCAGTACACTCAGTAACTGTATCTCAAGATGTGTGGCGTGAGGGAAGATTTTGTCAATATCGCTCATGACCGGAGTTATCGCAAGTCCGGGAAGGTCAACTACAAGTGAAATTGACCATATCGCCAAAAGCGTAAGAATTGTTATTTTCCCTTTGCCGGTATTAATAAGTTTCATAATCTTGATGTTAAAAAACCGGTCCGGGAGTTGTCCCAGTAAATTCTTCGGGATTTCTCTCCGGACCGGAAGATTATTATATCTATAAACTCAATTTATATTCAGAGCGACGGTCATGATCATGAATTGCCTTTTGACGGATCAGGATCTTTTCCGGCGGAATCTGTGGGCGTACCGGAATCTTTGGCACCGGTGTTGTTCACGACATTCTCTTTTGCCTCATCAGCATTGACACGTTTCTCAAGGGTCTCAACCTCACCCTCAAGTTTCTCCACATCATGATAAGTGTTAAGGAGAGCCTGACGGTTGGAGATCCAGTCTTCCACTGTCATGGTGTCACGCTGCTTGGCAGCTTCTATCATAGCGGGAGTAGGTTGGAAATCTGCTGACCATTTTGAAACCTCACTTGGTTTACGATCCTCAATCTGCCAATCGAAAGGATAGAAGTTAGCATTCTTGTTTTTCCAATCGGGACGACGGCATGCGTAAACGATAAGAGGAAGAGCCACAAACACAACCACACCGGCAATAAGCACACCTACATAAACTGAAGATGAACCGGTGTTAATCTGTGACGGCGGGAAGAAACTGAGGACAGTTGCAAATACCATACCTGAAAGACCTATGATACCAATGAGCCATTCAACGAATTTACCACCGGGCACTTTGAAACCACGGGGTTTATTCGGCTGAGTGCGACGGAGACGTATAAACGCCATGTAAATCATTGCACAAAGAATCAGGTAAAGAATAGTTGACATCTGTGAAAGAATCTGATAAGCAGACTCAACAGAAGGAAGAATAACAAGAACGAAAGAAAGAACAGTTACGAAGATACCCTGTATCCAAAGAATCGGGGTATTGATGCCATTCTTGTTAGATTTCTGAAGCGACGGGGGAAGGAAGCCACTCTCGCCTACTGCTACAAGACCTGTAGAAGGACCGGTAACGATTACACTTACCTGACCGATAACACCGTAGGTTACGAAGAGAGCTATCACATTACCCAACCAAGGACAGTGGATAGTTGCAAACAGTTTGTGATAAGTGGTCAACAGAGTAGCCAAAAGGTTGATATCCTTCGCTGGAGTTACAAAACCGATGGCCAGTGTGCCGCCTATGAACAC